>QIJH01000011.1 GCA_003232725.1 Chromatiaceae bacterium
CGACAATCATTGCGCCACCCCGCTTACACCTGGCGCTTTACCAAAGAACGTTCTCAAGATATCCAGATCATCGTAATCCACTCGTCCACTGCCATCAAAATCAGCATGGTCACTGATTTCACCGGGCACACTTTCAAATCCGAATATCTTTTTGAACTCAGCAAGATCGGCAAAATTAACGATGCCATCGTTGGTCAAATCGGGATCACAGCGATTGCCAAAGCCATCGCCATCGGTATCACGCTGAGCAGGGTTTGAGATACCCACACAATTATCGTTTGCAGGGTCAGACTCGCCTGCGGTCACCATAAAAATAATCGTATCGACACCACCATTGGCATCGACCACCTGCACCACTACCTCATACTCTCCAAGCTGATCAGCCGTTGGGGTCCAGGTAATTTCTCCCGTTAATGGATCAATCGACATCCCTTCCGGTGCGCCGACCAGTGAATAACGAAGCACATCGGCATTCGCATCAGACGCCACAACGGTAAAATTAAACATACTCCCCACTGGCACGGGATTGTTTGCAGGTGGCGCTATGCCAATAACAGGCGCTGCGTTAGTACTGGGCACACTGCTCTCTTCTAGTTCCACGATACTTTGTAAACGGTCAAACCCGTCGTAGGTGTACTGCACCCGCGTTTGATTAGGCATCAGTTTATAGTCCAGGCGTCCATAAGGATCGTAAAAATATTGCGTGGTGAGTGGCGCATCACCAGCCGGGCTAATCTCAACCACTCGTTCTATATTGCTCTGGCTATTATAGAAAGTCGTTGTGGAAACACCCTGGGGATTGGTTGATGTTTGTGTTCGATTCACCACATCATACGACTGTTCTTTTTTGCCCAGTGCGCTTTCAACGGTATTGAGGCGATCTTGCGCCAAACCCTGATCATAATAATTTAGCTTTGTAGCCAACGTATCCGCCGGGCTTTGAACGGACACCAGGCGAGCTAATCCATCGTACTGGTACACCGTATCATAACCACTAGCTGAGGTGACCTTTTCTGCTTGCCCATGACTATTTCGCTGGGAAACTATCACCGAGTCATTGCCGGTTATCCATGAATAAGTCGCTGACAATTCGCTGGCCGTATTGGAGACCGAGGCGAGCATCCCAGACGCCGGGTCATAGAGGTAATTAACAACGGAGGCTTCTGCGTTGGAAAAAGTAAAAATGAATTCGTCGCTAGCATCATTATTGGTATCAAATTTCACCGCCTGGCTAAACCCCGCCTCTTCCAGACGTCGATAACTGATAATAAGGTTCCCTGCCATATCATATTTACTGGCGCTTTTCCGCCCCTTATGGTCCGTTATCACCTCGACTTTCCAGCCTTCCCTACCCCCGATATAGACATCCCCAGTTAAATCACTAGCATCAACACCGCGCGCTATTGTTGTGATACGCGGTATTTGTGGTGTGCTTCGCGGATCTGTAATCGAGGTAATTCTGCCATCGCTGTCGTAGGTAAAATACGTTGTATTGCCACGGGCATCGGTTATCGATAGTGGCTTATCAACCATGCTGGTCGGATCATAATCATAATGAGTGGTATTCAGTATCGGCACATTAGCCACCCGCGCTTTGCTAACAACCGCTCTAAGCCGGCCATGCTCATCTCTATATTGAGTGCTACTGCGATTTTGTCCTGCTTCATTTATGGTTGTTTTCGACAACTCAAGAGCAGCATATGCAGCGCCAAGTCCTTCATCCGAAGAGCGGTTAGCGAGTGTGCGGTCATAGCCAACGTCCTGAGCCAGCGCAAGATTCCCATTCAATTCAATACTGGCTGCTCTGTTTTCAATATCGGGATCTGTGCTAATAAGTGTTTCATTTCTCATCTGATCTGTTACAAGAAACCGTGATGATGCGATGGAGGGATCGCTATATGTATAGCCGGTACTTTCCCCTGATGAATGATTAGCGTGCAGCAATCCATCTTCAACAACGGAATAGGTGACATCCCTTGTTCCAGAAGAGGTTGTATACCATGCTCGAGAAATCATTTCGCCGGAATAATCAATATTAATTCGGTTACTATTATGACCTTCGATTGCGATTAAACGATTGCTGGAATCATAACGGTATTTCGTCCAAATCCCACCGTGATCTCTATCTGCCAGATCCACTACGCCCAGATTCTCCTGATAATCGTCTAATATATAAGTTGGAACCGCACTATAACGACCATAAGCACCATTAATAACCTTAAACCAGACTTGCTTTGATGTTTGTTTGAGTTTGTTTAATTTGTTATAAATGAACGCTCCATCTGGGTGCTGATAGATCACATCATTGGTTGCCTCTGATATGTAATATGGTTGATCAACCACCTCATTGTCGTCCAGATTTGAGAGTGTCATACGGCCGGCTAATTTAAACACTAATGAACGCGTGGTAACGTTATCTGTCAATTTAATCAGCTTCTGTGCAATGAATCCTGTTGCGGGTACTGTAGCTGGATCACATGTCTGTTCTGCCAGTGTTTCAAAACAAAAGAATCCTTTCCCTTCTGGAAATGATATCTCAAAAGGGAGTGCAGACCAGCCCTTTCCTAAAGGGCCATCACGGTTAGAAAATGCGTTGTAGTAAGGGGTAAATGCGAGCGTTTGACCGCTCAAATTTGGTAATGATAGCCCTATACTATTAAAAGAGATATTGCCACTCTTTTGACTCGGTGAGAAAGTTTGCGCAACCGCATTAAAATCCTCACCATCGCTCGTAAACGTGACTTCCGTATTTCCAGTTGATTCACGGTCAAGAGAGCCAAATTCCATTTCAGTTTTGGCACTATCAACTAACGTAGTATCTGGACATGAAGTGCTAGCTGAATCACAAAGGCTATTTTCAGTCGCGTAGGTCACGCCGCCTGTAATCATCTTTACCGTACTGCTACCGTTATTAGGGCAAGTACCAGAAAACGCCCCGCTATTATCAAAATCTATCACGCCATCACTGTGACATAACTGCAAAATATCAACCAGACGTGGTGTTGATATTGCTGCTGGCCTATAACCTTCCAGAAAAGAGAGATCAACAGGAATATTGCTATCTCTTAGCCACCGCACCAGCCCGACAACTTTAGCAAGGTGCTTGAGTTTTTTGAGCTGATGAAAACCATCGCCGTCTATTATTTCTGAATAGGCATCATAATACTGGGTAATGTTTGCGCTGAATGCTTTTGCGTGAATAAATGCATCAATATTCGGAATAGTGTCATCAGGGCAATAATCATCCGAATAAACGTTATTACCTGAATCTCTATAGTAGTTACCATTCCCATCCAGGACATTGAAACAGACTTGCATACTGACATCACTAAATTCGAATGAACGGGCTTGAGTGGGGTTTTGCTCATCTGAAAATGAGGCAAGCTCAATGGTCTTGGGTTCAATCCAGAACTTAAGCGCAATATCACTGAGAGAGACGCCATTAGTAATAAAACGCTCTGCACTTCCCATATATCCCAGGCATGAGTTAAGTGTCGCAGAAGTGATGCCTGGGCAGTGTACATCGACAACTGCAGTCGGGACATTATATTCCGTTAGTCTGACTCCATACTGATCAACGCCCTGCCCGAGGGTTTTTAAAATGTAATCCGCATCAAAAAGTATCTGCCCAAACTGGGTGTCCTGTGTCGCCCCGTTATACCGTACCTTCATCTTGCCATCAATAAATGATGATGGTTGAGTAAAGTTGACTTCCTCAAATGAAATACCGGGGTCGACCTGATAACCATCTTCATCAACACTATAAACGGTACGCACTGCAACAACGAGGTCATGCAGGTCAATAGGCTCGGCAACGGCACCACCACCCTGACCAATTAAAATAATTTCCCCTCTATCAGCATCATAAGCAGCACCGCTAATATCATCGATTTCATTCAGCAGGGTTAAGGTTTTGTTTAAATCAATGCCACCATCAATTAAGTCGTTAACACCCGTCAGCCCGATAGCCGCTACACCCGAGCCGCTTGAGCCAAACATTGGCCAAGGCGCGGGGGGCTCAAAACGTTGTTCCGTTAGTAAGCCATTACCTGAGCACATTGCAGCCACATAACCAGGCGTCACGACAAAGATCATCGCACTGGAAAAAGCAATAATGCGTCGTAGCCATCGATTCTTCTTCTGTGGAATACTCATCTTTTTATCTGTTTTATATTTTTTCACGTATTGACTACGCCTTATATTTATCATTGATTAGGGCTTACAATCTCTCTCATACCACCTGAGCGCTCACCAGGATGATCCTGACTGCGCCTAACAATCACACTTTTGAAAAGCTGTTCTCCGCGAGCAAGACGCTGTCGTTTTTCTGTGATTTCTGATTCCGACACCGGTTTAGCAACCCATTGAGCAAAACCTTCTTGCCCTGGTGGCGTTGGCGCATGAGCATAAAATGCACCGGGGTGGATGGTGCGCAGCGGTTTTTTAACCACATGAACAGGCTTTTCACTGCGAGCTGAAACGACAGGATGATGTTGCTTAAGTTTGTTCTCAAGCGCTAACTTTGCAGCTGCACGATGTTTGAGCGCTTCATCACTTTTCACCCAGCGGGTCGGAGAATCTGATCTATCTTGTCGTGTAGAACTGATTTGAGCTTGTTTTGTTGCATTATTACTGTTGGCCAGTGGCGCTGTTTGCTCTTGCTTAAGCCCCACAATACCGGCCGTTAACACGAGCGAGAACAACACCCCAATAGCAGCGCCCCACTTTATATTTGATGCTTTCATCCGCACTCCCACCCCTATCACAAACTTCAATTAGCCAAGTAAAACAATTGGCCACACAGCCGATAAAACAATCTATTACGGATCACTGTAATCGTAATATCAAAAAAAATACACCCGGTAAATTTTACAGTTGTATTTTTTATTTTTTTATGAGTCGATTATCTTCAAGGGCGCTTAAGTTGTTGAGTCTGAAAAAAAATGGCCATTTATCGATCACCCACAAACTCAATAGTTGAGAAAAATCCAAATCCCAAACAAGATAAACCGATGTACAAAATCACCCGCCCTCAAAAACCAGCACCTTCAAGCCACTCCCCTCAACAGCATCGACAAATACCTCCGGTGGCTTAATCACCTCAACAAAGCGAAACCCTTGACAATATTCTTGCACCAAACCATGCAAAAACCCTTCATCCAATCGATGTGAATTAAGGCACAACATCAACTGCCCAGCTGGGTTCATCCACTCCGGCACACGTCGCAAGATCTTTTTATAATCCCGCGCTGCATTGACACTGCCTTTTTGCAGGTCTGGCGGATCACAGATCAGTAGATCATACGGCGCATATTTTCTAATTCGTGAAAATGACTTGAAGATATCGACTCCCTGAAAAATAACCATCGAGGTCTCCTGGCTGTTTAAGCGATGGTTGTCTCGCCCCCGGCTGAGTGATACCTTGCTAAGATCAACATTCACCACCTGCTTTGCACCACCCGCCATTGCAGCAACGGAAAAGGCACAGGTGTAGGCGAATAGGTTGAGTACAATTTTCCCCGCAGCAGTCTCCCTTACCCACTGCCGTCCATTGCGCATATCAAGAAACAGCCCGATATTTTGTGAACGCCCCAGTTGAATATGAAATTTAAGCCCGCATTCATCAACCACCAGTTCACTCATCGCTTCACCTAGCACGATCTCAAGCGGGGCCCTGGGGCGGCAACGATACTGTACTTGGACAGATATACAACCAGGCAAGTTTTGCGTTAATGTCTGCGCCATGGAGAGCAGCCACGCCGTGCTCACTTCTTTATAAAGCCTGATTAGTGCGACCGGTGGCAGCCAATCAACCACCACATGCTCAAGCCCATCATAGGCACTACCACGGCCGTGGAATAAGCGGCGGCACTGCTCAATATCATCGAACTGCTGGTTTTTAAAATCAAAGTGATCAATCATGACAGGATTTTACACTGAATCCCCTGTGAAGGCTCACAATGCAGAAGCTGGATATTTTAGGCGCAAGGCACGCGTTCATGAATAAATCAAAGGTTCTTTAACAGACAAAGCCGCTCAAAAGCGGCTTTACTTGAATCACGACAGAAAAAGGAACTTAAGCCCTCAGTCTTGAACCGCCTTCTTCATATATTCTGTATGACGAACATCCTTTCCTTTCACTAGATAGATAACATATTCACAGATATTCTGTGAATGATCACCCACCCGTTCCAGCGCTCGCACTGACCAGATCACATCCAGCGACCTTTTAATTGAACGAGGGTCTTCCATCATAAACGTCACCATCTTACGCAGGATGCCATCATACTCATGGTCAATGATATGATCCTGCTGGCTCACCTTAATCGCCGCCTCCACATCCATTCGTGCGAAAGAATCCAATGTCTGATGTAACATCTTGGCGACACGCTCACCAAGACTCTGCACTTCATAATACTGCCCCTTGGGACGTTCCATTTCACTCAGGTGTAGCCCCATGCGCGCAATTTTCTCTGCCTGGTCACCAATACGCTCCAGATCAGTAATCGTTTTAATCACTGCAATCACCAGTCGTAAATCACTCGCTGCAGGCTGTCGGCGTGCAAGAATTTGCGTGCACTCTTCATCAATGGCAACTTCCAGGCCATTTACCTTACGGTCATTTTCGATCACTTCCTGAGCCAGGCGACTATCACCTTCGACCAAAGACTTAACGGCATCCGTAACTTGCTGTTCAACCAGACCACCCATGATCAGCACCTGATTACGCACATCTTCAAGTTCTTCATTGAACTGACGTGAGATGTGATGACCTATATTCATGTTTTCCATATGATGACCCCTGTGATGAATCGTCGACTACCGACTAACCATAACGCCCGGTAATGTAATCTTCTGTACGCTTTTCGCGTGGATTAGTGAACAGTGTATCAGTATCAGAAAATTCAACCTGATCTCCCATAAACATAAAGGCAGTGTAGTCTGAAACGCGCGCAGCTTGCTGCATATTATGGGTCACGATCACGATAGTATATTTTTCTTTTAACTCATAGATTAACTCTTCAAGCTTCAATGTCGAGATCGGATCGAGCGCAGATGCAGGCTCATCAAGTAACAACACATGGGGTTCCACCGCGATTGCGCGGGCAATCACCAGACGCTGTTGCTGACCACCCGAGAGTCCCATGCCACTATCGTTTAAACGATCTTTTACCTCATCCCAAAGGGCGGCACCCTTTAACGAACGCTCAATCACCTCATCCAGCACACGACGATCTTTAATTCCCTGTAGACGCAACCCATAGGCAACATTCTCATAAATCGACTTCGGGAATGGATTCGGTTTCTGAAACACCATGCCAACACGGCGACGTAGATCAACCACATCCACCGCCTTGCCATAGATATTCTCACCATCAATTGAGACTTCACCTTCAACCCGACAGCTATCAATCAGATCATTCATACGGTTAAAGCACCGTAATAAGGTTGATTTACCACAACCACTAGGCCCGATAAATGCCGTGACACGATTTTTAGGAATCCTCATATCAACGCCATTAAGCGCCTGCTTATCACCATAAAAAAGTTTCAGTGAATCGACGCTAATCGCTATCTCTTCATTATCCAGACTAAGACCAGCGTCACTGCGCCCCAGCGCACTCATGTCGATGGCATGTATTTTATCTTTATTGTCATTCATGATTCAATTACCTGTATTCCAGTAATACTGGATTCCACTTACTTATACTGACTGATATTTCGCACGCAGACGATTCCGTATATGGATCGCCGCTAAATTAAGTATCACAATCACCAACACTAACAGTAGTGCAGTGGCATACACCAGCGGACGTGCCGCTTCAACATTAGGACTCTGAAAGCCAACATCATAGATATGAAAACCCAAATGCATAAATTTACGGTCAAGATGCAAGAATGGAAAATTGCCATCCAACGGCATCGACGGCGCCAGTTTCACCACACCCACTAGCATTAGCGGTGCAACCTCACCTGCCGCACGCGCCACAGCAAGAATCAAACCAGTCATCAATGCAGGGCTTGCCATTGGAATCACAATACGCCACAACGTTTCTGCCTTTGTCGCCCCTAGTGCGAGGCTGCCTTCACGTACTGCCAACGGAATTCGTGAAAGCCCCTCTTCTGTCGCCACAATCACCACTGGCAGTGTCAAAATCGCAAGTGTTAATGATGACCAGAGGATACCCGGTGTACCAAAGGTCGGTGCAGGGCCCGCTTCAGGAAAAAACAGTGCATCAATATTACCACCAAGGAAATAAACAAAGAAACCAAGCCCGAATACACCATAAACCACAGACGGTACGCCGGCCAGGTTATTCACCGCAATTCGAATCACACGAGTGACTGGGCCTTGCTTGGCATATTCACGCAGATAAATCGCTGCCACCACACCAAATGGTGTCACTAGAATCGCCATCAATATAACCATCAACACCGTGCCAAAAATCGCAGGAAAGATACCACCCTCGGTATTGGCTTCACGCGGCTCATCACTCAGAAATTCCCACACCTTCATAAAATAGTGCTGTAGCTTATCGCCAGTCGTCATCTCATTAGGATAAAAAATACGCACAACTTTAGCCAGATTAACCTCTACCTGACGGCCATCTACAGAAACAACGGTGAGGCTATCACGGTTCATCTGATCATATAGATCCATCAGTTTCTTTTGCAGCACCTCGTAACGTTTCTCTTCTTCTGCACGTTCAGCAGCCATCTCCTGTTCATGCTGCGCACCAAATGAGTTATTCAATTCAAGTTTACGCTGCTTCAAGCGCAGACGTTCTAACTGGTAATTGATTGCACCAATTTCAATTTTTTCAATATGCTTAATTTCATCATGCAGTATCAGGGCACGCTCAAGGCGAGTGACGAGAACAGCATGCGCAGCATCGCCTTCGGCAACCACATTGCCCGCTTCTTTTACCTCATTAAGAAAACCGTAAAAGTTCCCCCATTCATGCCGTTCGATCGCAATCACCTCTTTAGGGATCGTGCGGTTCTTAATCCCAGGTTCAATCACACTGCGAAAATCAATACCATAAAGATCACGATTACCGATTTTTAGCAGGTGACGTTCAACATCACCTTGGTGCCCTTCAAGCTGAAAGCCGGCATCCAACAAGCGCTCTAACGGTACGAATGATGTTTCTCGCTGCTCACCCATCACACGAATTTCCGTGCCATCACGTTCGGTATAGTCCATTGCTACCACATCAGCGGGCCAAAAATAGCCAAGCCCGCGTGCTGCAATCAAGATCAGCAGACCAAATACCATCACCAAGCTGATACTGACCGCGCCAGCACTCATCCAGACCCACGGTGTACCGCTTCTGAACCAGCCAATTTTTGTATTATTAGTTACAGACATATACTTTCTATATCGCTCAGTAAACTACAGCGTGCTGTATTTCTTACGCAGACGCTGTCGAACAATCTCTGCGATAGTATTAAAAAAGAAGGTAAACAGAAACAGTACCAGGGCGGCGAGGAACAATACTCGATAGTGCGTGCTATCCACTTCAGCCTCCGGCATTTCAACCGAAATATTGGCCGATAAGGTACGCATTCCTTCAAAGATACTGAAATCCATCACTGCGGTATTACCAGTCGCCATCAAAACAATCATGGTCTCTCCTACCGCACGCCCCATGCCGATCATCAATGCTGAAAATATACCTGGGCTGGCAGTCAGTAGTACAACAAAGATCATGGTCTGCCATGGGGTTGCGCCAAGTGCCAGAGAACCTTGAGAGAGATGACGAGGCACACCATAAATGGCATCTTCCGCGATGGAAAAGATGGTGGGGATCACTGCAAAGCCCATTGCAAGTCCGACAATGATTGAGTTACGCTGATCAAACCCAACCCCCATCACTTCTGACATCCAGTAACGCATATTGCCATCAAACAACATCGCCTCAAGTGCAGGGCTCATCGCCAGACTGCCCCAGCCAACAAAGATCACCAGCGGGATTAATAACATCGCCTCCCACCCGTCAGGGATCACATGACGCACGCTACGCGGCAACTGGCACCAACCCCATGCGCACAACAAGATTCCAATCGGCATCAATAGCAACAGACTAAAAGTACCAGGCAGGTGTGTCTCAATCAATGGCGCCAACCACAGACCCGCCAGAAAACCAAGAATAACGGTCGGCAATGCTTCCATAATTTCAATGCTTGGCTTAACCACGTTACGCATCTTGGGTGCCATGAAATAGGCGGTAAAAATCGCGCCAAGAATCGCGAGCGGTGCAGCTAGCAGCATTGCATAAAAAGCTGCCTTCAAGGTACCAAACGAGAGCGGTACCAGGCTTAGTTTTGGTTCGTGATCATTCGAAGCCGATGATGACTGCCAGATATAGTCAGGTTCAGGATAACTCTCATACCACACTTTCCCCCACAATGATTTCCATGAGATTTCAGGATGGTCGTTATGGATATGCCACAACTGAAGCTGTCCATTTTCTTCTTCCGCCAGCATCCAGTTGGCTCGGGGTGCAATAGCAAGGTGTTTAATCGGATTAGGCGAAAGTTCAATGACTGCAAGGTTACGCTCAGCTGTTGAATGGTAGATACCAACATGTCCTTTTGAATCTGCCACCAGAAAACCTTTTCGAGTAAACTCTGAGGCGATCGACATGATCGGGTTTCCACTCGCTTGCTGGTGATCGAAATCACGAATACGCATCATCACTCTTTGATCCGTCGTATCCCGTACAGGAAACCACTGAGCCAGATGACCATCTTCATAACCAATGATCAGCGAGATAGTGCCGGTTAAAAACTCAATCGAACTGACATCCCGCCCATCATTAGAAACATTAATCTGGTAGATTTTTTCAGGTGACTCTGCATCGCTAATATCAAAATAGGTCAGCGTATTATTCTGATCCACCACATAGAGGTTTTGCTGCTCTTGATCCATTAAAAGTTTTAGAATCGGGCTATCTGATAATTCAAGCTCAGTGGTGAACTGCTCAAGCTCAGGTGCATCGTCAAACATCGACTCTTCAGCAATGAATGCACTGAGGAACAATCGCCCATCATCGGTGGTAACCGCAAAGGTCGTTTGCGCTTCGTTACTTTGAAAGGCAATCTGTGTTAAGGGCACCTCATCAGCAATAATTTCAACAGGAGCTTCACCTAGCGGGTATTTAATCTGCGGGGTAATTTGACGTATATCATCAGGATAAGTAACCCGGTAAATATGCCGCAATACAAGCGCCTGCCCATTGGAAAGACCTAGTGCAATGATTCCCTTATCCATCTGCCCCTTTGCAAAAGAGGTGATTGAAGCCCCCTCAGGAATCGATAAATGCTCTTCATGGATAAGCTCGCCATTGGTTAGATCGAAAAAAATTGCCTTACCTGATGCGGTAAAACGCACCCCGATTTCGGCCTGCTCTTCCATCGCCAAGTAGAGTGTTTCATCTTGCGCAGTGCCTGGCACACTATAGCTTGCCCGCTTTTCAACATCAGCTGACTGAAAAAGCGGCAAAACAACAAACAGCAGATAAAAGAAAATTAATACGATGGCGATGATGACACTAATACCGCCGAAAGCGACCGCATAGCGGGTAAACGTATCCTTAACCATACGCCGACGACGATGGTTAGCGGATGCTTCGCTGGTAAAAAGACCAGCCGTCTGATTATCACCTGAACTATTCATGGTGCAAGGATAAGCGAGTTATATGACAGTGATGTTACAAAATGGTCATCATTAACGCGCAACGTTACCAAGCTAATATCAACATAAAAAAGATCATTAATCTCAATTACTTAATATCCTGCTGGTAGTGCTGCCACAAGTTTTCAATGGACGGCAGCAAAAAAGCAAAAAAAAGAGTGGCCCAGCATCGCCGAACCACCCTTTCTTTTTTAGTGACATCAGTCACTTACTTCCTTATACAACACCATCCCTGGTGTATGCTCCTGCGTTTATTACTTCATCCTTGACTGCAATCCTTGCAAAATATCCATCCTTGAGCCCATCCAGGGCATATCGTTGACGAACATCCGTATCCGCTCCCAATGATAGCGTCGCCTTTTTCAGGCATATAAGTAAAGATTTTGTAATATTCTGATATCTTTATAATTAAAAAGTAGATTTAAATAAAAAATTAAACCCTATAAAAACAAAGCTTATCAATAATTTGAATAAATATTGTTCCCCACCGTAATGACTAATCCTCATATTGAAAGTATAATTTCATGACACATTAATCAGTAAAATCCTACAAAATGACCGCTGTGAAACCAAAAGATATACACTGAGACCTTTGCACGAGAACTCGTTTTCGTTCCAGCAAGGCATCAATGATCGAAAAACCGAAGTTTGCACGCAGTAAATAACTGTTTTGAGATCATTTATAACGCAGCTGGAGCGGAAAATAGACTCGTGCAAAGGTCTCACACTAAACTATAACTAAAAATGGTTTGATGACATGGATAAAAATCAATTCGCAAGCGATCCACAGCGCAACATCACCGTGACAGCATCCGCTGGCAGCGGAAAGACCTACTTGTTAATCACTCGGTTATTGCGACTGTTACTATCAGATACGCCACCTGAGACAATTCTCGCCATCACCTTTACCCGTAAAGCAGCGGCTGAAATGCAACAGCGCATTACCGAACGGCTACGTGAGCTGCTAGCACTGACACCAGACGCCCTGAACAAGGCGTTGCAAACCATTGGCATCACCCCTTCTCAATGTATGCAACTTAAAGCAAAAACGCTCTATGAGCGCCTGCTTCGCTGTGAACAACCGCTGCGCATTACGACTTTTCATGCCTTTTGCCAGGAGATTCTACGGCGTTTTCCGCTTGAAGCCGATGTGCCACCAGGGTTTGAAATTTTGGATAGCAGCGGCCTGCTCGAAAAGCGAGCACTTGATGCACTATTCAGCGAAGCCACACAACAACCCGATGGCAGCACTGCGCAAGGACTAGCGATATTGATGAACCACTGCGGCGGCGTCAGCAACACAGAAACATCACTCAAGCAGTTTCTCCAACACCGCAGTGACTGGTGGGCATTTACCGACAAACAAGCACAGCCAATTGTTCATGCCCAGGAGGTTCTCTTATCGCAGTTAGGAATATCAATAGATGAAGAGGCCTCGCCCGACAGTGCTTTTTTAACCGCCTCCCGACTAGCACAGTGCGCGCAATTCGCCACACTGCTAAATAAACACAAAACCAAAAACAACGCGTTTCACGCTGCGCTGCTGACACAAACAGTTGCAGATGATGCCACTTCAATGAAACAACGTATCACAATAATTCGTAGCGTATTTTTAACCACCACTGGAGAACCCAGGAAACGCAAAGAGAGTGCTGCCCAGAAGAGATCAATGGGCCCTGAAGAGGGCTTATTCCTGGAGACACATCACACCATTTGCAACGCATTATTGGAGCGGCAAGACCAACTCAATCGACACCAGCTCTACCATGGCTCCGCTGCCTGGTATCAGGTCGGTACACGTCTGCTACATCACTATCAAACAATGAAAGAAGCGCTCCGCCTGCTTGATTTTGCAGACCTTGAATGGCGCGCCTACCAACTACTCAACCATCACAATAATGCCCACTGGATTCAATATAAACTGGATCAGCGCATCAACCATCTTCTCGTCGATGAGTTTCAAGACACCAACCCAACTCAGTGGCAGTTACTACTTCCTCTTTTACAAGAGCTAGCCAGCACTGAAAACAGTCGTAATCGCAGTGTATTTTTAGTCGGTGACAGCAAACAATCAATTTATCGCTTTCGTCGTGCCGACCCCAGACTGTTTGACACCGCCCAGCAATGGCTTGGCGAACATCTTAATGCTGCTACCAGCCCTCTTGATATTTCATGGCGCTCCGCGCCCGCTATTATCGACTTTGTAAACCTGACCTTTGACAACACCCCACTAGGTAAACGACTCACCGCCTTCCAAACACATGACACTCACCAAAAACAACTCTGGGGAAAAGTAGAGTTACTACCACTTATCGATATTGACAGTAACGGTGAAACACAACCGTCATCGACATTTAGAAACCCATTACATCACCCTCGTATCGCGTCTGGAAATACCTGGCAGCAGCATTATGATGAAGGTAAGCTCATTGCAGAGCGCATTAACACCATGATGAATGATGGCACTGCGATCAAAAAAGATAATGAACTACAACCGATCAAGCGCAATGATGTGATTATCCTGCTACGCAGCCGCACCCATCTCTCCGCGTACGAAATGGCGCTACGTGAATATAATATCGCTTACACCAGCAATACCAAAAGTACTATTCTAGATACGCTTGAAGCGCAAGATATGGTTGCACTGCTCAACACGCTGATTTCACCACACAACAATCTCGCACTAGCTCAGGTACTACGTTCACCACTCTTTAACTGTAGCGATGAATCATTAGTGCAACTTGCCTCCATCACGGCTCAACAAGCGCAGCATAAGGTATCACAATCCTGGTTCACATCACTGCTTGAACAACAGCATACTGACCATAACAACGCCCCCCTTACACGTGCACGCCAACTGATCCTTCAGTGGCAGGCATACGCAGGCGAGCTACCCGTTCACGACCTGTTAGACCGCATCTATCACGAAGGGGATATTCAATCTCGCTACCACGCAGCTTTTCCTGCCCACTTACACACAAGGGTAGAAGGTAATCTCACGCGTTTTATTGAACTGGCATTAGAGATCGACAGCGGTCGCTATCCCAGCCTGCCGCATTTCATTAATCGCCTTAAGCGTCTCAAAGAACATGCGCCTGACAGCATTGATGAACCCGCCGCCAACCATCATGATGGTGCCGTTCGTATCATGACGATCCACGCCGCCAAAGGGCTTGAAGCACCCGTGGTTTTTATCGCAGATGCGGCTCGCACCACCAACAGCAAGCGCGCACACCAGGCAGTTGTCCATTGGCCATCCGAAGCACCACAGCCAAGCCACTTCTTCCTCTGCGGCGCTAAACATGCGACTGACCGCAGCACAGCAACGCTGCTCGCAGCCGATGATCAAGAAGAGGTGCGAGAAGACGCCAATCTGCTGTATGTCGCGCTAACACGCGCCCGGCAACACCTGATCATCAGCGGCTGTATTCCTGCAAAAGGTAAAGAGAAAAGCTGGTACGGCACGATAGCACAGCAGCTTATGGAGAAAGAGGCCATCATAAACAACCTTGGTTTCGAAATGAGCAATGGTACCCCTTTAGAAATAGAACCATTGTTGCTGCAACAAACTGAAGCGGCGCGGCTATCAAGGGCTCACTCATCTGAAATCCCGATCCAGATACCGGCGCCTGATAACGATGTTCTCAGCCCAAGCAACCTCTCAGACAGAAACAGCCAGCGCAATATCCCTGCCGCAACAGCGGCACTTGATGAGGATGAACACAGCATTCGAGGTGAAATCATCCACCGAATGCTAGAGCTTGTGACTAATAGTAGTACTGCACAAAACCGACCGTTAATCACCCAGGTCATCACAGAAGAGTATGGGCAACAGACCACACCAGCATTACTCAATACTTGGCTTGATGAAGTCTACACTTTGATTGAGACTCCCTCACTTCAGTTGCTATTTGATCCTGCTCAATACCACTCAGCACACAATGAGATGACGATAAACTTTACTAAGGAAAAAAGCAGCATCACTGGAATTATTGACCGACTGGTTGTCACCAATGACAGCGTCATCATCATTGACTACAAAACACATCGTCATGCAAACCATCAGAATGCAGCCTCAATAGCCGAAAACTATCGTGACCAGCTTGACATGTATCAATGTGGCATCGAAAAGATCTGGCCTAATATGCCGGTAAAGAAACTACTCCTCTTCACCAACAGTGCGCACTACTACACACTCTAAGCTCAGCGAAAAACACCCGCCAATCGAAATCACAGACTTCAATAACATAAAGACTCGCCTGCAAAAAAATAATGGCAGTAGATAAAAACGACTAACTATCGAGATAGCTATGAACTTTTTTTAGTTTTTCATCATGCATTCTGGAAATAGACCGATAATCATCAATAATATATTCAGGTGAGCCAATGAAATCTTAAAAAGAATTTGAAAGATGAGCACAACAACCCCTGAAGAACTGGTCAATGACATTAGTGAGCTGGTATCACTACCAGAGGCGTGCATTCGCATCAATGAAATGGTTGATGACCCAACCTATTCAGCTGAAGATATTGGAGCGGTCATTAGCAGTGACCCCGGACTCACTGTACGTATTCTAAAAATTGCGAACAGCCCTTTCTATGGACTTTCAACAGAAGTAGGCACGGTTAGCCGTGCGATCACCATACTAGGGACGGTGCAATTACGTGATCTGGTGATCGCCTCCTCCGCCTGTAAAACCTTTGAAGGCATCCCTAACGACCTCATGACGATGGATGATTTTTGGTACCACAATATTTTCTGTGGTATCACAGCACGAAAACTCGTCAACAGCTGTGTGCCTGGCAGAGGTGAAGCGCTTTTTGTCGCCGGATTATTACACGATATAGGGCAACTCATCCTCTTTAATAAGCGCCCTTTCGATGCAAAAAAAGTACTCTTAAGAGCTAAAATCACTCACAGCGAATCTGAGCTCCACCTCATTGAGCAACAAATGATGGGGTTTGATCACATGGATGTTGGCGCTGCGTTGATCAAGCAATGGAAACTTCCCCGATGCCTGCAAGAGTGCGTTAACTTTCACCACACGCCATCAAAAACAACCGTTTTTCCGCAAGAAGTCGCCATCATCCACATCGCACAAGCAATCACCAATTATGCAGGCAAAACTTCTCTAGAAGGGCATGATATTGATGAGATAGAAGACGGTGCCTGGGAAACAGCAGGATTATCCAGTGATATCATTGAACAGACCATCGAAGCAGTTGAAAGTGAGATCCCGGCAGTCTGGGCAATGCTTTCAAACTAAGGTGATAACACTTGGCTGACTTAAGTTCCATTTGGGTCAAAGATCAGAGGGCACCTGGAATCTCAAACAACAACATGAGACCTTTGCACGAGTCTATTTTTCGTTCCAGCAAGGCATAAATGATCGGAAAACCGAAGTTTACACGCAGTAAATGACTGTTTTGAGATCATTGATAACGCAGCTGGAGCGGAAAATAGACTCGTGCAAAGGTCTCAACATAAAGAACTAAAAAAGGGGCTTGTCAGCCCCTTTCTGTAAACACCGATAACCGTTAAATTTAGCCGTTACTCACCGCCTTCATGCTGAGGCGAATACGCCCCTGCTTGTCAATTTCAAGCACTTTAACCTTAACGATTTCGCCTTCAGTCAACTTGTCACTAACGTTCTCTACGCGCTCATCAGAGATCTGAGAGATGTGAACCAGACCATCTTTACCTGGCAGGATGGTGACAAACGCACCAAAATCCATCAGCTTGGCGACCTTGCCTTCGTAGATGGTACCGACTTCAACATCGGCTGTGATCTGTTCGATGCGACGACGTGCTTCTTCGCCACCTTCACAATCAACCGAGGCAATCTTCACCACACCATCATCAGAGATATCGATGCTGGCACCGGTCTCTTCGGTCAGCGCCCGGATAGTCGCGCCGCCTTTACCAATCACATCACGAATCTTCTCCGGGTTAATCTTGATAGAGATAATGCGTGGTGCGTACTGAGAGATATCATCACGAGGAGCAGAGATCACCGCGTTCATGTTTTCAAGGATATACAGGCGCCCTTCTTTTGCCTGCTCTAGTGCCGCACCCATGATTTCACGGGTAATACCGGTGATTTTGATGTCCATCTGTAGCGCGGTGATACCATCGCCAGTACCTGCCACTTTGAAATCCATATCACCCAGATGATCCTCATCACCCAGGATATCAGACAGTACTGCAAACTTGCTATCTTCTTTGATCAGCCCCATTGCAATACCCGCAACCGGTGCTTTCAGTGCAACACCGGCATCCATCATTGCCAGGCTTGAACCACAAACTGAAGCCATCGAACTTGAGCCGTTTGATTCAGTAATTTCAGAGACCACGCGCACCACATATGGGAACTCTTCCATATCAGGCATAACAGCGGCAACACCGCGTTTCGCGAGACGACCGTGACCGATTTCACGGCGCTTCGGGCTACCGACAAAACCGGTCTCACCGACACAGTATGGCGGAAAGTTGTAATGCAGCATGAAGGGATCTTTCTTTTCGCCTTCAAGTGCATCAATGATCTGTGCATCACGCGCAGTACCCAATGTTGCAACCACCAGTGCCTGTGTTTCACCGCGCGTAAAAAGTGCAGAACCGTGGGTACGTGGCAGAACCCCGACACGAACGTTGATATCACGAACGGTACGTGTATCACGCCCATCAATACGCGGCTCACCATTGATAATCTGGCCACGAACAACGCTTTTTTCAACCTTGCTGATCACACCCTTAACATCTTCGGCAGACCATTTAGCATCTTCAGCAGAACAGAGCTGTGCAACCAAATCATTGCGAACTTCTACCAGACGATCCTGACGCACCAGTTTTTCTTTAATCTGGTATGCAGCAGTAACTGCTTCGGTAGAAGCACTTTCAACCGCACTCACTAATGCTTCGTCAGTTACTTCTGGTTCCCATGTCCATGCCGGTGTATTAACTTCAGCCGCCAACTCTTTGATTGCATTAACCACAACCTGTTGCTGATCATGACCAAAAATAACAGCGCCCAACATCACTTCTTCTGAAAGCTCTTTTGCTTCAGACTCAACCATCAATACTGCGTTATCAGTACCAGCAATCACAAGATCAAGATCAGAACCTTCCAGTTCAGCAAACGTTGGATTCAACAGGTATTCGCCATCTTTATAGCCAACACGTGCAGCGCCAACCGGGCCACTGAAAGGGATACCAGATATTGCCAGTGCAGCAGAGGCACCGATGATCGCTGGAATATCTGGATCGATCTCTTTGTTCAAAGAGACCACTGAAGCGATAATCTGAACTTCGTTTTTGAATCCTTTTGGAAACAGCGGACGCAGTGGACGATCAATCAAACGACAGGTCAGAGTCTCTTTTTCGCTTGGCCGCCCTTCACGCTTGAAGAAGCCACCCGGAATTTTACCCGCAGCGTAAGTACGCTCCTGATAGTTCACAGTCAAGGGGAAAAAGTCACGTCCAGGATCTGCTTCCTTGCGACCGACTACGGTCACAAGCACGGCGGTGTCATCCATGGTTACCATGACGGCAGCGGTTGATTGTCTTGCAATCTCACCTGTTTCGAGCGTTACCGTGTGGTTGCCGTACTGAAAAGTTTTTTTAATGGGCGTCACATTTAATTCCTTAATGTAGTCAAGCGTTGCTAGTTAAGAGAGTAAGGCGCGATTACTTGCGCAGCCCCAGGCTTTTAATCAGATCCTGATAACGAGAGCTATCTTTTCTCTTCAGGTAATCAAGCAGTTTTCTACGCTGGCTTACCATTCTTAGCAGACCTTGACGTGAGTGATGGTCATGAATGTGCTCTTTAAAATGGCCAGACAGTTGTTCAATGCGCGCGGACAGAAGTGCAACCTGCACCTCTGGCGAACCAGTATCACCGTCTGCTCGTTGGTACTTGCTAACGACCTGTGATTTAGTTTCAGCGTTTAATCCCATAATTTCCTCTGTGTTTTACAAATGTTACTTACTTTTAAAAAAGAGCCGCTATTTTATCGTTTTAAGTACATGAATGACAAGATAAATAAGCGCCCTGAATGGAGCAATACTAACTTTAGGTGATATTCAACAAACGCCTCGGTGCGACACGACCATCATCCATGATATATCCCACGCCTAAAAAGACGTTTTCCTCTGCAAATAGCTTCACAAGCCCCTCACGCGGTGCTTGTGGGACCACAACTGCCTGGCCCCGCTTTAAAAAAAAGGCCACCTCTTGCGATAACCTGACTTCAGGCCAATTCACTAGCGCATTTTCCATCGGCAGCAGTAGTCGATCCAACGCCTCAAAACCACCATTTTCAGCGATATTTTCCAGCTGTACAGGAGTCATCATCTTTTCTCCACTAAACGGGCCAACGCTGAGGCGCCGCAATACCGCCACATGCGCGCCACACCCCAGGCGCTCACCAATGTCTTCTGCCAATGTTCGAATGTAGGTGCCTTTAGAGCAGTGGACATCAAGCTCTAGCAGGTCACCGTCAGCGGCCAGCATCTCAATACGGTGAATCTTGATATTGCGAACCTTACGCTCAACTTCAATACCTTTACGCGCAAGCTTATAGAGTGGTTGACCATCCTTCTTCAAGGCTGAGTACATCGGCGGAATCTGCTCAATATCGCCGAGGAATTCAGCCAAAACCAATTTTAATTCTGTGTTGCTATAGTGAGCCACTTCACGACTGAGAATTGCTTCACCTTCTGCGTCACCCGTTCTGGTTTTAATACCCAGTTTGATCGTGACCTGGTAACGCTTATCGGCATCCAGCAGGAAGCCTGACATTTTAGTCGCTTCACCAAAGCAGATTGGCAAAAGGCCGCTGGCAAGAGGGTCAAGACTGCCGGTATGGCCAGCCTTACGCGCATTGAAAATACGTTTAACACGCTGTAAAACAGCGTTAGAGCTCATCCCAATGGGTTTATCAAACAGAAGAATACCACTGGTATCACGCCCAGACTTACGACGTGCCATCTTTATCCTTTTCTCTGTTTTTAGAATCGGTAGCGACCGCAGAATCAATCAATGCAGAAAGGGCCGTACCATGCTCAACCGAGGCATCAAAATGAAAACGCAGTGTTGGCACAACACGAAGCTGCATCCGCTGACCGATCGCACGGCGTAAAAATGCAGCTGCATTATTCAGTACCTTAATGCATTCAGCGATGTCATGTTCATCATCAAATAGCGTCACATGCACCTTTGCATGCGACATATCAGGTGAGATATCGACAGCAGTCACTGTCACCATGCCGACCCGGGGGTCTTTGATTTCCTGTTGAATCAATTGAGCAATTTCACGCCGAATCTGCTCACCAACCCTTAATGTGCGACTGAACTCTTTAGCCATGACAACAAATCGTTACACTTAACGTCAAACCACCAGTGATGATCAAAGCGTACGCTCAACCGATATGGTTTCGTATACTTCAATCTGATCACCCGCTTTAACATCGTTGTAATTCTTGACACCGATACCACACTCAGTGCCCGCACGAACTTCATTCACGTCATCTTTAAAGCGACGTAATGATTCAAGTTCACCTTCATAAATAACAACGTTGTCGCGCAGAACCCGGATTGGATTGCTACGTTTAACCGCACCTTCAATTACCAGACAACCGGCAATTGCACCCAGTTTCGGCGAGGTAAAGACATCGCGAACTTCAGCCATACCCACAATCTGCTCTTTAATTTCAGGGGCAAGCATGCCAGAGAGAGAGCTTCTTACATCGTCAATGACATCATAGATCACACTATAGTAACGCGGTGAAAGTCCAGATTCAACGCCAACACGGCGCGCAGCTGCATCAGCTCGCACATTAAAACCGATCAGAATGGCGTCTGAGGCAATCGCAAGATTAACATCAGATTCGTTAATGCCACCCACACCCGATGCCACAATTTTCACCGCCACTTCATCATTCGAAAGTTTGGTCAATGAGTCACGCAGGGCTTCAACAGATCCCTGCACATCCGCTTTAATCAACAAATTGAGGATATCAACTTTGTTAGCCCCCATCTGAGAAAACATATCTTCCATCTTGGAGGCTTTCTGGCGTGCCATCTGTATTTCACGTGCTTTAGCCTGCCTGAACAGCGCCACTTCCCGTGCTTTACGCTCGTCTGGCACCACTAATACTTCATCACCCGCACTTGGCGTTCCTGACAGACCCAAAACAACCACGGGAATCGATGGCCCTGCTTGCACCACCGTTTTACCGGCTTCATCAAACATTGCACGTACACGGCCATATTCCTGCCCGGCAAGTACCATATCGCCTTTACGCAGAATACCATTTTGAACCAGAATCGTCGCAACAGGGCCTCGTCCTTTATCAAGACTTGATTCAATGACCGCGCCTCGTGCTGCACATTCTTCAACCGCCTGCAGCTCAAGTACTTCAGCCTGCAGCAGAATCGCATCCAGCAGTGCATCGATACCTTCACCTGTTTTAGCAGAAACACCGGTAAACATCGTTTCACCACCCCATTCTTCCGGGATCACTTCATGTCCAACCAGTTCTTGTTTCACACGATCAATGTCAGCTTCTTGTTTGTCAATTTTATTGATTGCAACAATCAATGGCGCCCCTGCCGCTTTAGCATGCTGGATCGCTTCAAGCGTTTGTGGTTTAACACCATCATCTGCCGCGACCACCAAAATAACGATATCAGTCACATTTGCACCACGCGCACGCATGGCGGTAAATGCAGCATGGCCTGGGGTATCAAGGAAGCTGATCATCCCCTTATCGGTTTCTACATGGTAGGCTCCCATGTGCTGAGTAATACCACCCGCTTCGCCACTGGCAACTTTCGCGCGGCGAATATGATCCAGCAGTGATGTTTTACCGTGATCAACATGCCCCATAATGGTGACGACTGGCGCACGTGAGACTTTTTCGCCTTCAATTTCTTCTTTTGTCTGCTGCAGTTCATCTTCAACCGCATTTTCAGCGAGTGCCTTAGGTGTATGACCCATCTCTTCAACGACAATCGAGGCGGTATCTTGATCGAGCACCTGATTAATGGTGACCATTGATCCCATCCCCATCAGTACTTTAATCAGCTCAGCCGCTTTTACCGACATCTTCTGCGCCAGCTCTGCAACGGTGATTGTTTCCGGGATGCTCACTTCGTGCACTACTGGTGCGGTTGGCATCTCAAAACCATGCTGCCCACCTGGAGAAATCGCTGGTTTCGCCTTGAATTTACCTTTCTTTTTACGTCGTCCCGCTTTATCACCGGCAACATGAAGTTCACGACGACCATACTTGGTAGAGCGTTCATCTCGCCCGCCCTTGCGTTTACCTTTTTTATCAGTAGATGGCGCATCAGGCTTGCTCGTCTTTGGTGCCGCTGCAAGTGCCGCTGCTTTAGCAGCCTTGGCCGCTTTAGCCGCTTCAACGACCTGCTCTGCAGCCACATGTTCATTAGCCGCCGCTTTGACCGCTTCGATAGCAGCAAGCTCTGTCGTACGATGCATATCTTCTATCTTAAGGCGCTCCGCTTCTTCAGAACTCTTTTTGGCATCGACTGCCTGCTGTTCACGCTCTTGTTTTAACAGCTCCTCTTTTACAGCCGTCTTTTCAGCGTGCTCCGTTGCTAACTCTTCAGTCACTTCTTGTTTCTTTTCGTCAGACTCTTTAGCTGCTTCTTCTTCAGCAATCAATTCACTACGCTTTGCGTATGTGCGCTTGCTGCGAAATTCAACATTGACCTTTTTAACCTTTTTAATACGCCCCTGGCTACTACTCTGCTCCAGCTCACTCACTGTCTTACGACGTAAGGTGATCTTTTTCGGTTCACGTTTTTTAGGTGCATCGCTCTCACCATGGCTGCGGCGCAAATAACTCAGCAGCTCTACCTTATCTTTATCACTGATTGATTCATTTTCATCCTTGATGGTACGACCGGCTTCCCCTAACTGGGTAATCAATCGATCAACTGGAATGCCAACTACTTCAGCAAGTTGTTTTACCGTAACTTCAGCCATGCGTCTCTACCGATTTTAACCTTGATTGACTTGCTCATTCTCCAGCCATGATCAATGCGCTCGCGCGCGCCTCATCCATTCCTTCAATATCCAACAGCTCATCAACGGCCTGCTCCGCCAAATCTTCTTGCGTAATGATACCGCTGCTGGCAAGCAAGAGCGCCAGCGCCTCATCCATCCCGTCCATTGCCAGCAGATCCGCGGCAGGTTTAGCATCGCCAATCTTCTCTTCAGTAGCAATCTCGCGAGTCAGCAAAACATCACGCGCACGGTCACGAAGTTCAGTGACAATCTCCTCATCAAACTCTTCAATCGCCAGCAGCTCTTTTGTCGGCACGTACGCCACTTCTTCAATACTGGAAAACCCTTCCTGTACAAAAATCAGCGCAATCTCTTCATCCACATCAAGATGTTCCATAAAGATATTTTTAAGTGCTTCACCTTCAGTTTCACTCTTCTCTGCGGCTTGCGCCTCAGTCATGATATTGAGTTCCCAGCCAGTCAGTTGACTTGCCAGACGAACATTTTGTCCACCACGACCAATCGCCTGAGAAAGATGCTCTTCAGCGACTGCCAGATCCATGCTGTGTGCATCTTCATCAACCACAATCGATTCAACTTCAGCAGGTGACATTGCATTGATCACAAACTGCGCGGGATTTTCATCCCACAGAATAATATCGATACGCTCACCACCCAGTTCGTTCGAAACGCTCTGTACACGTGAACCACGCATGCCGACACAGGCGCCAACTGGGTCAATACGTTCATCATTGGCATTAACGGCAATTTTTGCGCGAGAACCTGGGTCACGCGCGGCACCCAGAATATCAATCAGCCCTTCACCAACCTCTGGTACTTCAATTTTAAACAGCTCTACTAATAACTCAGGAGCGGTACGGCTAATAAATAGCTGCGCGCCACGTTGCTCAGAACGCACATCCTGCAGGTAACCACGCACACGATCACCGGTACGAACCGCTTCTCTTGGAATCATATCCTCGCGTGAAACCAATGCCTCAGCATTGCCACCCAGGTCAAGGATCGCATTACCGCGCTCAACGCGTTTAACAACACCCGTCACTAATTCACCAATGCGACTCTTATACTGCTCAACAACTTGTGCACGCTCTGCTTCACGCACCTTCTGCATAATAACCTGTTTGGCGGCCTGCGCTGCAATACGCCCAAAGGTGACCGATTCAACAGGCTCTTCTATACGGCCACCCACCACTGCATGGGTCAACTGCGTGACCTCTTCTGCGATCTCATCTGAATCATCCGCATAAATATTCCAGTAGCGGAAGGTTGCGTAGTCTCCTGTTTCACGATCAATAGAGACGCGAATCGCAACATCATCGTTATAACGTTTCTTGGTTGCCGTCACCAATGCGGCTTCAATCGCCTCAATAATGACCTCTTTTGCAATCCCCCGTTCATTGGAGACCGCGTCCACCACCAATAATATCTCTTTGCTCATATCACGCCTCTATCTCAATCTTTGTACCAACAAATGGTCAGTACAACATTCTGCAATCCTTATTCCGCAATCAAGCGAGCCTTTTCTATCCGATCCCATGGCAGACTAATGATTTCATCATCAATCGCAACATCGACTAATTGACCATCAGCCTGTACACCCTCAAGCAAACCCTTATAATTGCGTCGTCCATCTAACGGAATTTGCAATCTAATCTGTACGTTATGGCCACTAAATCGC
>QIJH01000102.1 GCA_003232725.1 Chromatiaceae bacterium
ACGCTTGCGATTGATTTTGAAGGGGATCAGTGGACCTTCTTCAAGCCGCCATTGTCTGATATTGATGCGCTCTATGGCATTGATGTTCAGGAGTTAGCGGTTTGGCAGTCGCTTGTTCAGCATGTTGAGCAGCAGGTGGCACTAGGCAAACCCGTGCTGGTTGAGCTGGATGCTTACTATTTGCCAGATACTGTGGGTATGGCTTATCAGATGGCCCATGTTAAAACGACGGTTGCGGTTGTTGAAATTGACATAGAGAAACAACATCTTGGGTATTTCCATGGTCAGGGCTATTATCATCTAAATGGAAAAGATTTTTTAGATCTATTTCGTTTGCAGGGTGAGCCGGATCCAGCTGTGCTATCGCCCTATGTTGAAATAGCAAAGCGAAGGCAGATAGTGCCGTTTGATGAGGCGAAGGTGCTGGATATTTCGCTTTTGTTGCTGCGAAAGCATCTGAAACTCCGGCCGGTAAATAACCCTTTTCATGCGTTCAAGGTTAAGCTGGAAAAAGACCTTGAGTGGCTAATGGGGGAGGATATAGATACTTTTCATCAATATTCATTTGCGACATTAAGGCAGTTTGGCGCTTGCTACGAGCTTTCGGCGTCCTATCTGGGTTGGCTCGAAAGCCAGGGAGAGACGGGATTTGTTGATGCTAGAGAGGCGCTGAAGTCTATCTCTGAGATGGCTAAAGCATATCAATTTCAACTCGCAAGGGCGATGAGCCGTCAAAAACCATTGGATCTTGCGCCAATTGATGCAATGGCTAAATATTGGGATGTAGCAGTGGCGCAGTTAACAAACAAGTATTTGTGATGGGGTTTGAGCGAAATAATTAACGGCAGTGTGTGGTTACAAATGAGAGGGAGTGGCGCGTATTCGCAGGGCAGCGATAGTACTTTTGAATGAAAAATAAAGACTAAACCAAATGACTCAACTGATTGATGATTGGTATTTGATTGAAACGGTTCCTGATGCCTTTCCGGAGCCAGCTAGCCTTGCGAATAAAAATCTTGACTGGCTTCCTGCTTGTGTACCGGGTACGGTTGCACAGTCATTATCTATCGCAGGAAAATGGTCGCTCGATGATAAGTTTGATTTTGATAGTCAGGATTATTGGTATAAAACAAAATTTAGCATAAACGATACTGAGCAATGCCGGACTGTCATACTTTATTTGAATGGCCTGGCGACGCTTTGTGACGTTTGGCTTAATGGTCATCATGTTCTTAAATCTGACAATATGTTTTTAAGCCATCAGGTTGATATTTCAAATGTAGCCCAGGCAGAAAACAGACTTTATTTATGTTTTCGTTCATTGAAAAAAGCACTTTCTCAGCGCCGCGCGCGCCCTCGCTGGAAAACCGGACTGGTTGATCAGCAGCAATTGCGATGGTTTCGCACCTCTTTAATTGGCAGAGTACCTGCTTGGATGCCGCCGGTAGCACCCGTTGGGCCGTGGCGGGCAATCTCGCTTTGTGAGCCGCTGATACCGCAAAATATTAGTTTGAATACAGCGCTAAAAGAGGCCGCTGGTATCGTTGAGTTTTCGTGCGATTTACATCATGCTAATGAAGAGACAGTAGCCGCTGCTCTTTCTGTTGGTGGTGTGGATGTTAAACTTGATCTAGAAACGACGACTGATGGAAGCCGGCTTTTTGGTAAAGTGTTGATCAATGATGTTGAGCGTTGGCAGCCACATACCCATGGCTTGCCTCGACTATACCCGGTGACACTCGATATTAAGACGACGCGTGAAATCATATCGCATCAGCTTGCGTCTGTTGGATTTAAAAAAATCAATGTAGATCGTGCCCGCGATGGATTTAGTCTCTGTGTTAATGATGCAGAAATATTCTGTAGAGGTGCCTGTTGGACCATTAATGATGTGGTTTCGTTGGTTGGGGATTATCGTTCGCTTGAGCAGACATTAATCCTGATGAAAAATGCAGGCACCAATATGATACGTATTGGCGGTACGATGATTTATGAGCAGGATGACTTTTATCGTCTGTGCGATCAGTTGGGTATTATGGTCTGGCAAGACTTTATGTTTGCCAATATGGATTATCCTGTCGATGATAACGATTTCAATTCGTCTATTACGGCAGAAGTGAGGGAGCAGCTTGCGCGACTACAAAAGCATATTTGCATCACTATCTACTGTGGAAACAGTGAAATTGAGCAGCAGGCAGCCATGCTGGGCATGCCATCAGAAGCCTGGTCTAATGATTTTTTTAGATTGCAACTGCCTGAACTTTGTGCAAAGTATCATCCCGGTATCCCATATCTGCCATCGGCCCCATCGGGTGGCGACTTCCCGTTTCATACTGATGCTGGCATCTCCCATTATTATGGTGTCGGTGCTTATAAACGGGCGGTAAATGAAGTGAGATTGCACGGTGTGAAGTTCACATCGGAGTGTCTTGGCTTTTCTAATGTGCCCGTTGCGCTTACTCGCAACGATATGTTTGATAAGCAGATAGCGGTTGCTCACCATCCAAAATGGAAAGAGCGCGTACCCAGAGATAGTGGAACTGGCTGGGATTTTGAGGATATACGCGATTACTATTTTGAAATGCTCTTTTCGATTAAGCCGATAGCGATGCGTAGTGATGATAATGAAAGATACCTGGCACTTAGCGAGATTGTGAGTGGTGAAATGATGTCTCAGGTATTTGCAGAATGGCGTAGCCAACATAGCGATTGCACAGGTGCACTGGTTTGGTTTTTAAAAGATTTCTGGCCTGGGGCTGGCTGGGGAATAATCGATAGCCAGGGCTTGCCTAAAGCAGCTTATTACTACTTAAAACGCAGTTGGCAACCGATTAATATATGCATCACTAATGAATCGCTAAATGGTTTGCATGTTCACGTGACTAATGAAACGCGTGAGGACTTTACGGGCGTAGTAGAAATTACACTGTTGAATGAGTTTAGTCTCGGGATCGTTAATAAAAGGTTTGAATTAAGCGTTACCCCAGGTACTACATGCTTAATTAAATTAGACCAGGTGCTGGGTGTTTTTCACGATACTACTTATGCGTATCGATTCGGCCCCCAAAAGCATTTTGTTGTGGCTGCTCGCTTAGAAAATGAAGCGATATGTGAGACTGGCACGGCATTTTATTTCCCCAATAAAGCACTTCCCCGTATTGAAGAAAAGGCAAATTTAGCAGCGATCATGACGGAGTACGAAGATGGTGCCTACTTGCTGGAACTGTCATGTGAGAAATTTCTTTATGCGGTCAATATTGAAATACCGGACTTTATTCCGGATGATAATTATTTTCACCTGATGCCTGGTATCTCGAAATCACTTAAAGTACAAAGATTGAATGGTGCTTTAAAAAAGGTAAAAGGGTATATTAGTGCTATCAATATGAGCGAAGATGTCAAAATTAAAGTTTTTTCTGGTTAGCGTCGTCACAGGTCATTATTTGGATGATAAAACTATAATGATTACATATGCCTAATAAGTTGTTAAAAACCGATTACGATTTTAAGACGGTTGTGCGTACGCCGCTCTATTTTGGCTCGGATGAAAAGCGCTTGATCGGTTGGTTTCATCACACAAACACTGCTCAGCAATACGGTACTGCAGTTGTTATCTGTCCGCCTTTAGCGGTGGAGTACGTGAGTACTTACCGCTCGATGCGCTACATGGCTGACTATTTTGCCCTTGCAGGCATACCCGCCTTTCGCTTTGATTATCATGGTACTGGTGATTCATCAGGCGCAAATGATGATGGTAATCGACTGGATGATTGGCTTTGGAGTATTGAGCAGGCGATTGGCGAGATGAAGCGGCTTTCTGGTTGTGAGAAAGTAGGGTTATTGGGTTTGCGCATGGGCGGCACATTGGCTGCGCTAGTATCTGAGGAGATAGCGATTGATTTTTTGGTGCTTTGGGCAGCACTAGAGAGTGGGCGAAAATTTATTCGTGAAACAAGAGCGTTGCAGATGACTGGCCTTTCTCAGGTTAAAGAGGGTGGGGCAGGGTTAGTTGAGGCGGGTGGGATGGTCTACTGGCCCCAAACGGTGGATGCAATTCAGGGCGTTGTGTTGGCAAACAACAGACCTAAGGCCTCTCGTATCCTGATTATTCCGCGAGACGATTTTAAGGCAAATACCCGACTTATCGATGCCTGGCAAGGACAAGGGTGCAATGTCGAGCAAATTGAATACCCTGGATCTGCTGAGATGCTTTTGGTGGCACTGGACTCTGTCGTGCCTCACCATAGCATTGTCGAAATCGTTGAGTGGGTTCGCAAGGGGGCGCATGAACTAGCGAAAGAGCGTTGTGATAATACTAGATTCCCTCCCCGCAACAGCGTGATCATGCCGACAACTGCTGAGGGCGAGGTCAAAGAGTCTTTTGTTCACTTTGGTGTGAATAAGGATTGCTTTGCCATTTTGTCTGAGCCTGTGGTGTTGGCAGACGCTAGTTTACCGATTATTGTTATTGTTAACTCGGGTGCTAACCACAGAGTGGGTCCTAGTCGGCTGTATGTGACCATTGCACGCGAGCTTGCCTGTTTAGGTTTTCGCGCCTTAAGGATCGATATTCCAGGGCTAGGTGATAGCATTGTTTATGACCGTGAGCAGGAAAACAAAGATTATATTGCGGCTTCAAGTGATGTCATTCATCAGGCAATGGCATCATTGGGTGTTGCATATCAAGATAATAAATATGTTGTTACTGGTCTGTGCTCAGGGGCTTATTTCTCTTTTCATGCAGCACTCGACCTCAAGGATGTTAATATTGTTGAGAGCATTTTAATCAATCCACTCACTTTTTATTGGCATAAGGGGATGGAGTTTGAAAACTCACCAACAAAAAACTTTGGTTATTGGAACTGGTACAAGCAAGCGATAAAAGATCCTGAAAGCTGGAAAAAACTACTGCGGGGAGGATCTAATTATGCTGCACTTTTTGATACTATTTTTAATAGAATCAAAATCGTGTTTTATGCGAAAATGGGGAGATTCAGGCGTGTTACTAGTGGTGGACAGACCCCGATAGAGGATGACTTGAATGAGGATCTCATGACAATTGTTACTGCAGGGCGACGGCTGTCATTTATCCTGGCCAGAAGTGATCCTGGCTATGACGTGTTGATGACTAGTGCAGGAAATACGGCCCGAAAATTAATGAAAGATAGTCGCATAAACATCATTATGATTGAGGATGCAGACCATACATTTTCTAAATATAAACCGAGATGTGATGCCTTGAATGCATTTATTAAACATATTACGGCAAGGTATTTGAATGCCTAAAAGGAGGGGTATTGGAGTCAGTTAATAAGGCGCTGTATGCAAGCAGTGATGGGGTGAGTTCGTATGTTAATACCGTGCTGCAACCACCTGAAGTCTCTATTCTGGTGGAATATAAAGATGCTTACTACCATAAAAATATTTTAGATATTGGCTGTGGCGCAGGTCGTACAAGCCACTATTTTCGTAATTTCACAGATCAGTATACCGGAGTAGACTACTCTGATGGGATGATTGACTATTGTGTTCGCCAATATCCAGCGGTTTCATTTAAGCATTGTGATGTTCGTGATCTTAGCTGTTTTGATGATGGCGAATTTGATTTTGTGATGTTTTCATATAATGGTATTGACTACATTGATCACAATGATCGAATTAAAGCGTTGGCAGAAATCAGTCGTGTGCTTAAAATGGGTGGATTATTTGTGTTTTCGGCGCATAACAGGCAGTACAAAAGCATTAACACAAAGCCATCTCTAGCAGTGGCGCTTAATCCCGTTAGAATGGCAAAAAATATAGTCAGTTATATCCAGCAGATAAACAATAGAAGCGGGCTTTCAAGCCAGGAAGTACATGATGATAACTACGCAATTTTAAATGACAGTGGTAATAATTTCGCTTTGTTAACTTATTATATTGATAAAATGAAGCAAACTGAACAGCTCAAGGGGGCAGGTTTTGAAGTGCTGGAAATGTACCAGTTAAACGGTCAAAAACTGTTGCTCGGTGAAGATGATTCTGACGACTGCTGGATTTATTATGTGTGCAAGCGTGTTTAGCGTAGGATTTTTTCGCGAAGAGAGTTTCCACAGATAGTGAGACCTTTGCACGAGAACTGGCTTTTCTTATTGCAATGGAAAGTAAATTCACTTGGATTGCCCCTTTTTATGAAACTCTTTCATGTTCATAGTTTGCGTGGCATAACGATTGTATTTATTGTTTCTGGCCATGCAATATTTTTTCAGTTCAATTGGGCTGATAATGTCACCATCCTAAAGACCTACTCTCTATCATCTGGAGTTTAAAACGAAGACTGCATGTCATTTAAACAATCTAATAAGTTGCGTGTTGTTATTCTTACCGGGTCAAAAAAAATGATCGTGGCACCTTTGCTCAAACGGGATGTTAACATTGTCGGCGTGTCGGAAGTTTATGACCACTTTGGTAATATGAATAAACCAAGGCAGTGGGTTGAGAGGTTCTACTGGCAAGTGTGCAAAAAAAGAGAATTGCCTTATTTATCTTTGTTTGCACATAAAAATAATATTGCATATGCTGAAAAAAAAGAGGTAAATAAAGATGAATATATGGAGTGGTTGAGAAACTTAAACCCTGACGTGCTTGTTTTACATCAGGCACCAATACTAACTTCCGAAATATTCTCAATTCCACGATTTGGCACCTTAAATATTCATCCGTCTTTATTGCCTAAATATCGAGGGTCTAACCCATATTTTTGGTTATATTACAACTTGGATATGATGGCCGGTGTCACTCTGCACTATATAGATGACAATATTGATACGGGAGATATTATTGGGCAAGGAAGTTTCGAGATTGAGCTAGGGACGCCTGCCAGTGATGTGGGCACAGTACTTATCAATAATTATGCGATACCTTTACTAATTAAGGCTATTCAGGCGCTTGAATCGACAGGGGAGCTGAAAACTACCCCGCAGCCAGCTGATAGTCCAACACCCTATGCGAAAAGGCTAACAGCAGAAGCATATTATGACGCGCTTGATTTCGAGAATTGGGAGTTAGAGCATCTTTGGCATGTATTAAATTCAAATGATCAATGGCGCGATGTGTTTTTAGCAAAAATTAAGCACTCAGATAGCTATAATTGGACGATAAAGGGAATTGAGCGAAGGAATGTCTATTTGCCTTACGGAGAAGTAGAGAGAGATGATGGTGGCTACCACATAAAGCATAAGCAGGGTGTTATTTATTTAAACCGGGTGTTTTCTACGAGAAAATTTTTTGTATCATTATTTAGGCGGATAGGTTCTTAGCGTTATTGATTTAAGGGCACCTCTATTAATTCTGGGCGTGCCAGATTTAATTCCAGATCTGTTGCATCAAAGCGTAAATAGCAGGACTATTGCCAAAATTTGCGCCGCTAATGTGGCGGATTTGGCGTTTAAGCGGCTCGTTCATGAATTAATAGAGGTGTCCTTAAGGTTATATGGGGAAGTCTCCAAATGTTTTTCTGTCCCTATCCTATCTATTGTAAAGAGTCATACAGTTTATATAGCATTTTTACAACAGGATTTCGGATGATCTGCAGGTTAATGATGCGTACGCTTCTCTTTGTTAGGTGTCCCTTGTATGAGGTGTTTTTACCTTCACCCGCTAATAAGTCATAGCCGGTTGTCTGGTTGTTGCAGGCGTGCTCAACTTCATAGCCAAAATGTAGATAACCTAGGGCAATTTTCTTATGAAAGTCTTCGTCAAATCCAGCTTGAATGTTGTATTTGTGATTATTGATGATGTAGTTGTATTGAATTGAAACAGGTTTGCCATCGAAGGTGATGGTTGAGAAAGAGAGTGCATCCCTATGTGCCATAAGATTGGCGAGGATTTGATTAAATTGCAGGCGCGCGCCGGTGAATACCGGTTTGCCCCACCGTTTGGAGTGGAGTCCATTTAAAAGTTTAAATTGACGCTTGGTGTCATCCTGTTGGTCAGGTTTAAATACTATGTTGCCAAGCTTTTGCAGGTTTTTGCGGCGATTAAATAGCCTGAGGCGGGTGTTTTTCCCTAATTGTTGGATGTAGTCTTGAAAGTTTCCGGTGGTGTCAATGTAAAAGCTATCATATTCTTCTGTGGTGCGGAAATGGCATTTAGGCAATAACGGAGCATTTGTTAACAGCTTATATGTGTCTGAGTTTTTTTTCAGATCAGCTAGTATTAATTCATCCCAATTGCGTAATTGATTAATATATTGAAAGAAAGCGTTAACGACATCTTTAGAGCATGATGTGTCGCTCATAAAGTTGAGTAACTCTGTTCTCATGGTTGCCTTGCCGCGCCAGCAATTACCAATAAATTGTAGTCTGCGAGTAATAATGATTTTTTTTGATCTTGCTTTAGAGAGGTAGAGCGGTGCAAGGCCGACGAGCTCACCTGTGCCGTTTGTAGCGGCTAATAGTGTTAGTTGCATATTGGGCTCAGAGAAGGTTTGCCACCAGGTGTGTTGCCATTCCCAGCTCATAAATAGAGGGTCTGATGTGCTATGGTGAAGAAGTTTGTTCCACTCTTGCTGTGAGTTGCTAAACTTATCTTTGTTCCATTCGTGAATAATAATATCAGTCATTCGGTTATATTGGGCTGTCAGGTGTGTGAATTAGCAATTCCGATGATTGTACCCAATTAATGATCTGCATGGCTCAATAAATAATTTTTTTGTGATGAAGTCGATGGTTTTATTGCTGTTTTTATTGTTGCGTATGGGTGCTAATATTCTAGTTATGAGCTTTTGCATGCATTAATGGGTATTAAAACTGAGGGTAACCACCGTGATTAGACTGTTGCGCCGTATGAAAATTGTATTGCTTGCTACCATAATGTTCGTTATGGGCTGCGCTAAAGATATTGAAGGGATGTCTGTCGAAGAACAGTCCATTCACCACTCTGATCGTTACGCGGATGATAAAGCAAGGGATAAATCTCGCAAGCCATTGGATATATTGAGGTTCTCAGGGGTGACACAGGGGCAGGTTGTGATCGATTTGCTGGGGGGAGGAGGATACTATAGTGAGCTATTTAATTATATTGTAGGCGAGCAAGGGAAGGTCTATTTGCAGAATAATTCACTGTTTCTTCGTTTTTCCCAGGAAGAACTGGCAACGCGTTTGGATGGGGCGCGGTTGAAGAACGTGGTTCGTATAGATAGTGAATTTGCTGATATGAAATTGCCTGCTGATGTTGACCTGATTTTTATTGGTTTAAGTTATCACGATATTTATGTGCCACGTGAAGATCCTGTTATTACGGCAAACAGGGCGGAGTTTTTTGCTCAGGTGACCGCTGCATTAAAGCCTGGAGGGGCATTATTGATTATTGACCATGCTGCTGAGCCAGGGACAGGTATCGATACAACGGCAAAACTTCATCGGATTGATGAAGATTGGGCGAGGCAAGATATTGAAAGTGCGGGATTCGAATTTGAAGCGGCGCTGGATGTGTTAAGGAACCCAGATGATAACTACCAGCTGGATATCTGGAAAAAGGGAATAATGAGAAAGACAGATCGCTTCATCCATTTATACCGAAAGCCTGATGTGGCTGCGACAGCGGGTGTTATTGATGCCCTCTAGTGTGATTATTGTAGGTCCTCCTCGTTCGGGGACCAGCATGACCGCTACCTTTTTTAAGAATAGTGGCTATTATGTGACTGAGAATGAGGAGAGTGAGCTTCAGCAGCCAAGTGAATTTAATCCTCATGGCTTTTGGGAGGCCGAGTCTTTAAGGCGGTGTAATAGCGATATTTTGAATGTGGCTGGCTTTCAGTTTGATAATACATGGATGTATGATTCAATTACGGATTTGCATGTAGAAAAGATCCTGCAACTGTCTCATGTTGATAAGCATAAAGAGTTACTGGACTCTTTTAGTGGTCACGCGCCCTGGTTGTGGAAGGATCCATCTCTTTGCTATACGTTGGGATATTGGTGGCCTTTGCTTGAGATGCTTGATGTTAAAGTGATTCTGGTGAAGCGGAATCCTCTGGAGATACATCAAAGCTTTCTTCGTTTAAAATGGATTGAGCTTAATGGCGATGATCGAGATGCTTCGATAAGGCGTATTGAGCGCCACATGGAGGCGGCGGAGCAGGTGGTTGCCTCATTGAATATTCCTCATATTGTTGTTGATTATTCGGATTATGAGCGTATTCCTGAGGAAACGGCAAAAAGGATTGGTGAGTTTTTCTCGGTGAATCTAACGGCTAGCGATATTGGATTTGATAAGAAACTCAATACGAGTGGTGTTCGCGGAAGAGGTATTCGATTATTGGATCGGCTGCTTGACCTGATGCCTGGTGGTTTACGTAAATTTTGTAAGAGACTTGTCCCCTCTTTTATTTTGAAAGCTATCTTTCCACATCGTTAAAAATCTTACTAATGAGTTGCTGGTGATGAGTTTTTTTATATGAAAATTATTTTTTTTCTATCTGCTTTCTTGTGCTGTTTTAGTTATTTTATCTATCCATTGATTTTGAAGGGCACTGTTGTTCGCAGGGTTATCGTTCCAAATGCACCGATAAAAAATTTGCCGAGTATAACGCTGATCATAACGGCGCATAATGAGGAGGCAAGGATCTTGAGTAAGCTGCTTAATACTCAAGAGATAGCTTATCCCATGGAATTACTGGAGATAATTGTTGCGTCTGATTGTTCTTCAGACAGGACTGATGAGATAGTGACCACTCATGCTCAACAAGGTGTGAGGCTGGTTCGTGCTGATGAGCGAAAGGGAAAAGAGTATGCGCAGTTATGTGCAATTCGAGAGGCTAACGGTGATATTTTAGTGTTTTCGGATGTGGCGACTCATATAGAGCCAGATGCGTTTAGCAAGCTAATACGTTATTTTGATGACTCTCATGTTGGGGCTGTTTCCAGTGAAGATCGTTTCATCAGTCAGGATGGTAGCGTTGCGGGCGAAGGGGTGTATGTTAAGTATGAGATGTGGCTGCGAGGGTTGGAGTCACAGCGAGCAGGGTTGGTTGGTTTGAGCGGCTCTTTTTTTGCCGCTAGGCGGGCGGTTTGTGACGAGTGGGATATTGCTTCACCAAGTGATTTTAACACGGCGCTGAATTGCGCCAGGCAGGGCCTGGTAGCAATCTCAGCACCTGATGTGGTAGGGATTTATAGCGATGTTAAAGACCCGAATCTAGAATATCGACGTAAACTGCGTACTATTATCAGGGGGATCACTGCGATTTCACGTCATCCAGAGGCTTTGAATCTATTTAAAATGGGGATGTTTGCTTTTCAGGTGTGGAGCCACAAAATTCTACGTTGGGCGGTGCCGTGGTTTATGTTGTTATTATTAGTGTCGTCAGTTATTTTAAGTGGTCAGCACTGGTTTTTTTGTCTCGCATTGCTTGCCCAAACAGGTTTTTATGGGTTGGTAGCTGTTGGTTATTTATCCAGTAATTTACGATCACGCATGATCATTAAAATCCCCTATTTTTTTGCGCAAGCAAATCTGGCAGTTGCAGCAGCGACGATTATGTTCCTACGTGGTGAGCGAATGACGACTTGGAGTCCGTCGAAGCGATGATCTTTTATCAGTTACCGCCTGCCGGTAATAAAATAATTTGCCGTCGCCAGCATGATGGTGATAACCGTGTTAACGATTGTTTTCCAGGGGATCTCTTTTTTTTTAATTCTGGAGCCGCTTCACTGGCGGCGGCAGTCCTTGCATCCATTCAGCATCTAAAATTAGCAGAACCGGAGGTGTTGCTTCCTGCCTACGCATGTCCGGAATTGGTCAGTGCTGTTTTATACGCAGGCGCAAAGCCCATCTTAGTCGATTTTTCTGCTGACCGCTCATGGATGGACCTCGATGTGATCTCGGCGAAACTGACTGAGCAAACGTGTGCGGTGATCGCCGTGAGTTTGTTTGGAATTCCTGAGCGTATTGGTGCTATCAAAAATACCTTACAAGGGCACTCTGCTTTAGTGATTGAGGATAGTGCGCAGTCCTTCCCTGAAAAGGGGGCGAAATCAGCAACGGACGCTGACTTAGTGATTTATAGCTTTGGCAGGGGGAAGCCTGTCAGTGTGTTAGGTGGTGGAGCTGTAGCGACGTTGAATAGTGAGCTTGCTGAGAAGATAAGGCAGATACACTGCGATGTTAAGCCGAGTGAGTCAGTCAGGTGGCGCAGCCAGCTCAAGATACAGGCATATAACCGTTTGTTATCGCCGCGTCTCTATTGGTTGCCAACTATGTTGCCCTTTATTAATTTGGGGGCGACGGTCTACCATCCTTTGCGTGAAATTAGACAGATGGATCTGTTTGGTGTTGAGATATTAGGCTGCAATATTGATGAATATTGGCGGCGAGATCCGCTAACTCAAGACTTGCTGATGCAGGGGATTGCAAGCTGTGAACATCATTTAGTGATCGATTTAGCGAAGCAATGTTGTGGTGAGAGGCTGCCGAGATTGATTCGTTACCCTTTGTTGGCGAGATCAGCTGAACTGCGCGATGAGCTGTGTGAGAGGCTCAATAAAAAAGGGCTAGGGGCATCAAAGATGTATCCAGATACACTGCCAAATATTAAAGGGCTGGCGCGTATGTTTGAAGAGCAAGGTAGCAGCCCTAATGCGCAATCATTTTCTCAGCGGATTTTCACGCTGCCTCTACACGAGGGGGTGAGCGAGAAAAAAATATTACATATATTGGATGAAATTTATTAATTCTGATGTGATCTTTGCACGGTTTTTTTGCCCTCTAGTCGGTGTTAAAGCGTGTTCAATCGCCCCTTGATAGCGATTCTTCCTACTTCTTCCTCTTCCTCGTTTAAGCGCCTACTCTACCAGCGGGTGCAAACACAGCTGGTGTAAAGGTTTCTGGATCTAATCTAGTTTCATGTGGCTTGTGTACCGGATGATGCTTCGCTTAACCATTAATTGCATATAATGCATAATTGCCACTCTCTTTGTAAGACAAAATAACGCCCAATAAAACCTAAAACCTAAAACCTAAAACCTAAAACCTAAAACCTAAAACCTAAAACCTAAAACCTAAAACCTAAAAGATATATTCACAATACCAGTGATGAGCGTCACATCGTCCACTGTTTCTTCAGTCGCTGTTTCGTAATTGTGATCAAGGTCGCGCTGAAAAGAATCCCTGATGCCGTTAAATGTATCAGAGCGATATTGATTGAAAACAAGGATTCTACTGATGGAAGCAATGAATGAAATAAAGCCGATGATTAACGCCAGGCAATTTGTGAAGTGTATCGTGCTGATGGTTAGTGTGGGTTTGGTTGGCTGCGTTGATGATAGTGCTGATGGCAGTGCTGATGGCAGTGCTGGTGATACATCAGTTGATAAGGCCTCACAGAGTGCTATTGCCGTAGTTGGCGTAGCAAGTTTATCTTGGGTGGCGCCATCAACTCGGGTGGATGATACGGTGTTGCCAATGAGTGAGATTGGTGGTTACAAGGTTTATATGGGTGAGAGCGCAACAGAATTAACGTTGTATCAGGATATTAGTGATCCTTACCAGATGGAACTTGTTGTGAACGATTTGACTGCAGGGACCTATTATTTTGCTGTAACGGCTTATAATCAATATGGTGCTGAGAGTGATTTTTCTGTGATTGAGAGTAAATCCATATAAATAACCCCCCTTAGTTAGTGAATGAAGAAGCCTCGGCCATTGGTTGGGGCTTTTTTGTTGGTTTTCCCATAGAATACACGCTAGTTTTGAGTGTGAGCTTTGGCCTGTCTCTGCTCTGCCAGTGGAGCGAGTAGCGCTCATTTTTGTTACGGGGAAAAAATGTACGAATCATTCTACAATTTACGTGCTAAGCCTTTTCAGCTGAGCCCTGATGCACGATTTTTTTACAATAGTCGTGGTCACAAACGCGCAATGTCTTATCTACGTTATGGTATTAGCCAGGGCGAGGGATTTATCGTTGTCCTGGGTGGGGTTGGTACGGGCAAAACAACCATGGTTCAGGCGTTGTTTGATCAACTGCATGATGACGGCGTAGTGGCTGCAAAGCTGGTAACGACTCAACTGGAGGCCGATGATCTGCTACGGTTGGTGGCAGCTTCATTTGGTTTGCCTGATGAAGGTGCATCGTCTAAAGCCAGTGTTTTAAAGCAGTTAGAGGCATTTTTTATTGATAAATCTCGTCAAGGAAAGCAGGTTTTATTAGTGATTGATGAAGTTCAGAATATCCCAATGAAGTCGCTGGAAGAGTTGCGGATGTTATCTAACTTTCAACTGGGCGGAACCGCGTTACTGCAGATATTTTTGCTTGGACAGTTGGAGTTTATTAAAACCTTGCAGGGGAAGGGGATGGAACAGCTGCGACAACGCATTATTGCCTCTCATTACCTGGGAGCGCTTGAGCGGGATGAGGTTAAAGGGTATATCGAGTATCGACTCACTGCTGCTGGGTGGCAGGGTGATCCTTCCTTTGATGAGTCTGCATATGATGAGGTTTTTTCCTACACCGAGGGCGTTCCTAGAAAGATTAATACATTTTGTGATCGTTTAATGTTGTTTGGTTGCCTTGAGGAGATACATGCTTTTACTGCCGGCGTGGTTTTGAAGGTGGCAAGTGAACTGCAAGGTGAAATGGCTTATGCACAGAACCCAGATCTTACAGTGCCGGTTAGAAAAGGGACGAAAGTCAGTCAGCAATTGGTGGAGATGGAGCAGCGGCTTTGTCTGCTTGAAGATAAGGTTGATGAATTTAGCGGTGGGCTAAAGTCTCAGCGTTCTTTGCTGAATAAGTTGTGGTCCTCATCTTGAGGGTTGGGTATGACATGCTGTGCCTGCCCTGTGCGCTGTTTTGTGGTGAAAAACGGGCTTAGTTAACTGATGAGTGCGTTTGATTGTATAGAGACCTTTGCACGAGAACTAGTTTTCGTTCCAGGTAACTACTCAGCTAACCCATGAAATCCACCAGTTTAGTGTTAAAAAATGATCATTTACACGTGTAAATGATCATTTTTCGCCTTGCACCCGAGGGCATAAAGAAACTGGCAGATTTCATGAGCGATCTGAGCAGTCACTGTTAATTTTGACTACTCGCTGAGCAGTAAGGTATAAATGACCGAAAAACCGAAGTTTACACGCAGTAAATGACTATTTTGAGATCATTTATAACGCAGCTGGAGCGGAAATAGACTCGTGCAAAGATCTCGTATAGGTTGTTGTTGCTGACATATTATCTGGATCTGATAGGTGGCTGTCGTCCAATGTGAAAGATGAGCCAATGTCTGCGGCCCCGAATTCGACCTGGTTCTGTCGCCAGGGGATTGTGCTGGGTCGAAAGAAGGTAAGCGCAAAACAAACCACCTCCTATCCAACTGATAACCACTAGTGCAGACTCTGCTTTTTAAATACAGCAGAGAGCACGCATGGATCATTCACCCGACATTCAACTCACAAAACGCCAACGTGAGCGGCTTCATCATCAGCAAGCATGTGAAGCCTCAGGAAAAGGCATTGCCGCGTATGCCAGACAGGACGATCTTTAATCGCATCGGCACTCAGCTGCCGCGTGCCAGCTACTCCAGACAGCCATTATAGATGGTCTTGATCGTCTGTTTTGAATTTATTTCGGATTGACGTAAGGCGGAGAGATTGTTAGTGTGAACGAGTTCATGTGCATCCATGAGAGGGTGGTGTTTGGGGAGCACAATATAAAAATAAAAGGGTCCATTTTATGATCAAGAAATCACGCATGCACTTTTGGGGGGGCTAGCGTCATTGGTGCTAGTTAGTGGGGCATACGCTAGTAAGCCGGGTGATCCTGTTGCTGGTGAGATGCAAGCTGGATTATGTGGCGGTTGTCACGGTTTTGATGGGAACAGTCCTGACGCAAGTTTTCCCCGTCTAGCTGGACAATATGAGATGTATATTGTTAAGCAACTGAGGGATTTCCAGAAAGGGCATCGTGCAAATAACGATACCATGGCCGGGATGGCGGCAATGGTCGCGTCATTGCAGGACGCTAAAGATATTGGTGCTTTTTTTGAAAAACAGAAAATGGCAAAGAAACCAATCGCGACGGTTGATAAAAAGCTGGCAGCACAAGGTAAGAAACTTTATTACAACGGTAACCCTAAAACGGGCGTATATGGCTGTGTGAACTGCCATGGTGACCGAGGTATGGGTAAGGCTGCCAATATCTCTATCTTTCCGCGTATTGGTGGTCAGCATCGTGCCTATATCGTTAAGCAGCTGAAAGATTTCAAGAGCAGTTCTCGTGCTAATGATCCTGCTGGTATGATGGCTGATATTGCTAAAAAGCTCTCGGAAAAAGAGATGACAGCTGTCTCTCACTACTTATCAGCGCAACTACCTTAAGAGCAGAGTAAAGATACAAGATACAAGGGAAAGCGGTGGGCTGTTTTACAGTCTGCCGTTTTTTTGTTTAGAGATTTTCTCGCCACGAAGCTCACGAAGATAAAACTTAACTGTTTCGTCACAGAGGTATGGAGGACACAGAGAGTTTAAAAACCACCATCTCTGCTCTACCCGATAAAGCGTTGGGCACGCGTGTGGTAAATAGCTTTAAGTCTTTTAGGCCCTCCCTCTCCTCTTTTATCCTTTCACTCTTTCCGCTGTTCTTCTAAGATGCAGGAAATGCCACCAGGTGATCTGCTGCGACACGGATGCCCACCTGATCACCAATACTATGATGAGAGTGACTTGGGAAGAGAGAGAGTACTCGGCTGCCGTTTGCGAGTTTCAGGGTATACATGATCTCAGCGCCCTTAAAGGCCTTGTCGACAACGTTTGCCCGTAGCTCGCTGTCCGCATCGGGGATGATGTCATCTGGGCGTATGAGTACTTCAACATTCGATTTGATTGGCCAGGGGTAGGCGCGATCACCCTGAATCTCACCGATGTCAGTTTTCACCAGATTGGGGGCAAGCAGCGTCCCTTTGAGAAAGACCCCCTGACCGATAAAGTTGGCCACAAAGCGATTGGTGGGCTCGTGATAGAGATTAAAAGGGGTATCCCACTGCAGAATGCGGCCTTCGTTCATGACACCGATGGTATCGCCCAGTGCGAAGGCTTCTTGTTGATCATGGGTGACCAGGAGGGCGGTGATACCCTGTGTTTTGAGGATGCTACGGATCTCAAGGCCGATTTTCTCGCGCAGGTCGATATCAAGATTGGAAAATGGTTCGTCCAGCAGTAACAGGTCTGGTTGATTCGCGATGGCGCGCGCTAGCGCGATACGCTGTTGCTGCCCACCTGAGAGTTCATGCGGATAACGTTTACCGAACCCCTCCAGGTCGACCAGTGTCAACAATTCATCGGCACGTTGTTGTTTTTCGGGCTTGCTCATCTGGCGCAGACCGAAGGTGATGTTGTCATACACACTGAGGTGAGGAAAGAGCGCGTAGTCCTGGAACACCATGCCCAGCTTACGTTTTTCAGGTGCCAGTATGCAGCCTGGCGTCGAAACTTTTTGTGCACGCAGTGAGATGCTGCCGCTGTTAATAGGTTCAAAGCCCGCAATGGCACGCAGTGCCGTTGTTTTTCCGCAGCCACTTGGGCCCAGCAGACAAGCAATATCACCCTGGTTGATGTGAAACGATAGCTCGCTAATAACGGTCTGCCCCTGGTAGTGGCATTCGATGTTTTTGATATCAAGTAGTGCAGTCATTTAATATACCTATTCACCACGAAGCACACGAAGGTTTTAATCAAAAGAGCTGATTCTCGCCAAGGCGCAAAGCACGCAAAGTTTTTACTGATTGTTTTTGTTTCATAGTAGTGAACAAGCTTTAGCTCTTTCCTCTTTCACCCTTTTATCTGTTTTCCTCGAGTAGAAACTCGATGAGTGCTTTTTGTGCGTGCAGGCGATTTTCAGCCTCATCCCAAACAACGCTCTGGCTACCATCGAGAACGGTGGCGCTTACCTCTTCTCCTCGATGTGCCGGCAGGCAATGCATGAATAGCGCATCACGGTTTGCGAGAGACATGAGTTCGCTATTGACCTGGTAGTCAGCAAAGACGAGTGCGCGTTTATCACTCTCTGTTTCCTGGCCCATGCTGGCCCACACATCAGTCACGATTAAGTCGGCACCATCAGATGCGGCCTGTGGATTGGTGGCGAGTGTCACGCAATCTTTGTTGGCTGCGAGTAAAGCAGTATCTGGTTCATAGCCGCTGGGTGTTGCGATGTATAGTTTAAAACCAAACTGACGTGCTGCATTGATATAGGAGTGGCACATGTTGTTGCCATCGCCAATCCAGGCGACTCTTTTGCCGCGAATACTGCCGCGCTGCTCAAACCAGGTTTGCATGTCTGCTAATAGTTGGCACGGGTGATACATGTCAGTCAGTGCGTTAATCACTGGAACGCTTGAATGTGCAGCGAAGGTCTCAATGGTCTCATGAGCATAGGTACGGATCATGATGATGTCGACCATGCTTGAGAGTACGCGAGCGGTATCTTCAATGGGTTCACCGCGTCCAAATTGAGTATCACGAGGCGAGAGGAAAATGGCATCGCCGCCAAAATGAGACATGCCTGCTTCAAATGAGACGCGCGTACGTGTTGATGATTTTTCAAACATCATGCCCAGTACTTTACCGCGAAAGGGGGCGTATATTTCTCCTTCAGCATGCATCCGTTTTAATTCGATGGCGCGTTGCAGTAACGTTTCCAGTTCTGCTGGTGTTAGATCATTCAGTGTTAGAAAATGGCGTGTCATGATGTTTTACCCAGAGGGCGCGCCTTCTCAGTTGTCAAAAATGCAGTGATCACCTTAACCAGGCGAGCCACCAGTTCAGCGGCCTCCTCATCACTGAGGATGAAGGGCGGTAGCAGGCGAATCGTTTTGTCCGCTTGAATGCTAATCAGCAGCCCGGCTTCAAGCGCATCCTTTAAAAGAACACCGCAAGGACGATCAAGCTCAATACCAATCATAAGCCCTTTGCCTCGAATCTCGACAACACCCGTTTCGTCAGCAAAGGCCAGCTTAAGGCTGGTGCAGATCTGCTTGCCAAGCTGTGTGGTGCGGGCTACCAGCTGCCCATCCTCTATTGTTTTCAGTACGGTCAGTGCAACGCTACATGCAAGCGGATTGCCGCCGTATGTAGAGCCGTGGTTACCGGGCTGTAAAACATTGGCCGCAGGCCCCTGAGCCAGGCAGGCGCCCACAGGGAAACCATTGCCAAGCCCTTTGGCCAGGGTGGCCACATCGGGTGTGATGTCGCTATGTTGCCAGGCAAACCATTTGCCGGTGCGGCAGATACCGGTTTGTACCTCGTCCAGCATCATGAGCCAGCCCTGCTCATCGCAGAGCTTACGTACGGTATTGAGGTAGTGATCATCCGGGACATTGATACCACCTTCGCCCTGGATCGGTTCGATCAGGATGGCGACGGCATCGTCGCTATTTTTTGCGATTTCACGCAGTTCATCGATGTCATTGAATTTGGCACGTATAAAGCCCTGAACGAGCGGTTCGAAGCCTGCCTGGATTTTACGACTGCCGGTGGCAGAGAGGGTGGCCAGTGTGCGCCCATGAAAACTCTTCTCGGCGACGATAATGGCTGGCGTGGCGATGCCTTTTTGTTGGCCATAGCAGCGTGCAATCTTGATAGCCGCTTCACATGCTTCTGCGCCAGAGTTAGTGAAAAAGGCCTGTTCCATGCCTGATAGCCGCATCAGTTCATCCGCAAGCTGTTGCTGTTGCGGAATATGGTAGAGATTGCTGGTGTGAATCAGTGTGCCGCCCTGTTGAGCGAGCGTAGCCGTGATGGCCGGATGAGCGTGTCCGAGGCCGCACACGCCGATACCGCTGAGGGCATCCAGGTAGCGTTTGCCATCGGTATCCCATAGCCAGGCACCCTGACCTTTTTCAAAGGTAACGGGCAGACGTGCGTATGTTGGCATTATTGAGTCAGGCATGATCGAATTCTTTGTCATCCAGAAAGCAAAAAAGCGACTGATTCAGTCGCCACTCTTACAGCAAGCGGGAAATTATAGCGGATTTCAGGGGTTTTGATACGATTATCAGTGCAAAACTGCACTGTTTTTAACGATTTTTTGTTGCTTTGGAAGATGATCAATTCGTTCATTTTTATAGAAAAATAGCCGATGTATCCTTTGCAGGTTGAAATTATCATGTGTATTTTTTTAATTCACTTTAACTATTTGATATTAATAGTTTATTTTTTGATTTTCGGGTGAAGGGCAAATCAATGTGAATACAGTTCAATGGATGGTGTCAATATGAGTGGTGAAGCATCAATACAGCCCCTTAAAGTCGCGGATAAGCAGCAAATTCAAGGTGCGATAGATCTGAGTGCTTTTGAACCTTTTAATGCTTTTACCGCTGACATGACTGATAAAGTGCTCAGTGAATCCTCAGTGACGCGTTTGCCACCAGGGCGCCGAATCTTCAATCAGGGCGATATGGATGGTAAAAGTGTTTTTTTACTCTCTGGCCAGATTGCGTTGATTGCAGAAGGCCACCCGGCAATCACGATTAAGGCCGGTGCTAATGAAGCACTACAAGCGGTGGCCGATAGTAAGCCGCGTGAAGTGACTGCCCTTGCTCGCAGCAGTGTTACCCTATTGTCAGTGGCGACTGAATTGCTGTATGAGATGAATAAAACAATCCCGTTGGTATCGATGAGGAAACAGTCCGCTACGGGGGGGAGTAAAGAGTGTCGTTCGCGCGCTGCGCGCATTGAATGGGTAATGAATTCGCCACTTTTTTTCCGCTTGCCAAGCCCTCATGTGCAGGTGCTAACGCGTCGTCTGGAAGAGATTAGTGTTAAGGCTGGTGAAACAGTGGTCAGTGAAGGGGATGTTGGCGCTTTTTATTATGTGATTACAATGGGTAGCTGTATTGTCACGCGTACTGTTAAAGATACGGGCAAAAAAAACCGCCTGGCTGAGCTTGGAATTGGCCGTGGTTTTGGTGAAGGTGCTTTGATTGGGGATGTACCGCATAGTAGCACAGTCACAATGCGGGAAGATGGTGCGCTGGTGCGTATTCCTAAAAACGAGTTTATGACGCTGCTTGTGACACCCTATATTAAACGTGTTTCATATGAGCAGATGTTAATGATGCAGGATGAGGGCGCGGTACTGCTGGATGTTCGAATACATGCTGTATTTGAGCAGATGAGTCTGCGCGCTAGCATCAACTTACCATTGGCCGCTTTGTGGAAGGCCGCATCTATTCTTGATAAGAGCAAAGAGTATGTGGTTTGTTGCGATATTGGCAAGCGCAGTACGATAGCGGCATTCCTCATGGCACAGCAGGGGCTGAATGCTCGTATTTTAGAGGGCGGCTTGGAAAACTTACAAGAGCAGGGTGAAGATGTGGTGCAGATGGAGCCTGAGAATTGCAGTGAAGCTGATATTGAAGATGAGCTCGTAAAAGAAAACGAGCCTGATATTTAGCTAGAAGATTTGTTTTCTCTCAGATGGGTTGTTTTCAAAATCATGCGTGCTATTGAGGCCTCATCATTGCTTGAGGCGATCTCTTCCAGCGTAAACCATCTTACATCATTTGACTCATCGGATACGGTTGGCGCTGTCGTTAATGCCGTTTCAAATAAATAGCGAATGTCGTAATGCAGATGTTCGGCTTCTTTTTTGTTGCCTGGAATGGTGTGAATATCAATGTCAAAAATAGCATCACTGATGGTTCGCAGGTCTAGTATTCCCGTTTCTTCTTGAGCTTCACGTCGTGCTGTTGCGAGCACATCAGCGTCTTGTTCGGTATGTCCACCCGGTTGTAACCAACGATCCAGCTTTTTATGGTGCAACATTAGTACGTGGTTATACTGTGGATTGATAATCCATGCTGAACCTGTGATATGCCCTTTTTTTAAAGATCTTTTATAAAAATCACCGTGTTGTTGCACAAATGAAAGTACCGACTGTTGATGAGCCGCTTCCACCTTGTTAAAAGGGGTATGTGCTGAAATTTTGTTAAGGTGATGTGTTTGATTCATAGCGAGTGATTGTAGCAAATGGCAGCGATTAAGAGGGCGATGGATTCATCATTATGAAATCATGGTGAGAACGGGCGCGCTTTTATCAGTGATGCCTTAATTGATGATCAAGTAGGGAAGGCAGGATGCCTCCCCATTTTTTTACGCAACTAACCCTTGAAGTTTTGCGCTACAAAATTCCAGTTCACCAGCTTCCAGAACGCTTCAACATATTTAGGACGCGCGTTACGGTAGTCGACATAATAGGCATGTTCCCATACATCGCAGGTGAGCAGTGCGGTCTGCCCGTCAGTCATTGGTGTGGCTGCATTGCTAGTACTTGCCAGTGCCAGCGAGCCATCACTGTTCTTAACCAGCCAGCCCCAGCCGGAACCGAAGGTGGTGATCGCTGTCTGGCTAAACTGGGTCTTGAATTGTTCGAATGAACCAAAGGCGCTGGTGATTGCATCAAGCAGTTCGCCAGTGGGTGCGCCGCCACCCTTTGGGCTAAGGCAATTCCAATAGAACGAGTGGTTCCAGATTTGTGCAGCGTTATTAAAAATGCCGCCTTTGCTCGTCTTGATAATGGCCTCTAGTGACTGTGATTCAAACTCAGTGCCTTTAATGAGATTATTTAGATTAGTGACGTAAGTCTGGTGATGTTTACCGTAATGATACTCAAGCGTCTCTGACGAGATATGAGGTTCCAGCGCAGTCATTGCGTAAGGTAATTCGGGTAGTGTGTGTTCCATGTCTATCTCCTCGGTTGATGGTTGCTACTGTCCTGGCCGTATTATAGCGCAAACCACTCTGTTAGAATCTTTTCATGGATGCGATCTCTCTCTCTATCTTTGCCAGCCGTATTAATGCCATTTGTGAGGAAATGGGCGCCGTGTTGCAGTGCACCGCGCTTTCACCCAACATCAAAGACAGACTCGATTTTTCCTGTGCGGTGTTTGATCCTGCTGGCGAACTGTGCGCGCAGGCGGCCCATATTCCGGTGCACCTCGGCAGTATGGCCTACGCCATGTGCGGGATTGTAACTGCATTAGCGTGGCAGGCTGGTGATATGGTGGTGCTGAATGACCCTTATCTGGGCGGCACTCATCTGCCTGATGTGACGCTGATCGCGCCGCTTTTTATTGAGGATGTGCTGGTCGGTTTTGTAACTAACCGTGCTCATCATGCGGATATTGGTGCCACCACACCAGGCTCGATGCCGATTTCAAAATCGCTTGAAGAGGAAGGTTTGATTATTCCGCCGACCTTTATCGTGCGTGCGGGTGTGGTCGATGAGACGGTGTTGTCAGAGATCACCGGAGCGAGCCGTAACCGCTCCCAGTCTCATGGTGATTATTCGGCGCAGCTGAGTGCCAACCGCTGCGGTGTGGCACGACTTGAGGCGTTGATTAAATTGCTGGGCGTGGCCGCTTACCAGGCGGCATTGGTAGCGCTTAATGATTACGCCGAACGTCTGGCACTGAGTAGTCTTGGTCAAATCCCCGATGGACGCTATCATTTTTATGACGTGATGGATGATGATGGCATGGGGCAAAAAGATATTCGCATTGAGGTCTGTCTGCAGGCAAAGCAAGGGCGCATGCATCTTGATTTTAGTGGTACCGCGCAACAGGTGATGGGTAATATTAATTGCCCGTTATCGGTGGCGGCAGCGGCAGCATTTTATGTCTTCCGTTGTTTGATGCCCACGCATACCCCGGCCTGTGGCGGGAGTTTTCGTCCGATCACACTCTCGATTCCTGAAGGAACATTGCTCAATGCCTGTCGTCCGGCGGCAGTGGCAGCCGGTAATGTTGAAACCAGTACGCGTACCGTGGATGTGGTGATGGGGGCATTGGCACAGGCGATACCGGATAAGATTCCCGCCGCCAGTCACGGCAGCATGAATAACGTCGCGATGGGTGGTGTACAGTTACGAGCGGGTAAATTAGAGGCGTGGGATTACTACGAGACCATCGGTGGTGGAATGGGCGCAGGTGCTGTCGCGAATGGCCTCAGCGCTGTGCAAACGCATATGACCAATACACGCAACACCCCGATCGAAAGCCTGGAGATGCACTATCCTTTGCGTCTAAGACGTTATGCGATTCGTCATGATTCCGGTGGTGCGGGCAGACAAAAAGGGGGCGATGGCATCATCCGTGAATATGAATTTCTGGCACAGACAACCGTCACACTGTTAACTGAGCGCCGTTATCATGTGCCGTGGGGATTGGCGGGTGGTGAGGCAGGTAAGGCAGGCATTAATCGCCTGGTTAATAAAACAGTCAATGCCAAACAGTGTTTAACTGTGCAGGCTGGTGAGCGGTTGACGATCGAGACACCCGGAGGAGGTGGCTGGGGGAAGTGAAGTAATTACTTCAGTGCTTGCCCGTCATTTCGGTGGGCCTGAGGGCGGAATCCACACTCGTTTAATCGAAATCAGTTTGGTAGTGGTGAGTGATCTCATCACCCTTCTTGATGTGCTTCAATGCAACCACCGTCAGGTCATCATAATAAGCGGCATTTGGTTTTGATGAGTGGTTGATATACTTCATCTCATTTTTCACCAGAAAGCCCTGTTCATCGCTAATCCATAAAACATAATCACCGTTACGTTTCGTTTTTTTACCTTCAACGGTGCCAATCAGCGTACCTTTCTTAATGCTTTTGGTCGCGAAAAGCCCTTTGCCATGAATGCTGCTTGCAGAGACTTGATACATAGTGAATATCCATGTTGTTGCTTGATGTGTGCTGACATTCTAGCAAAGTGATAATGAGATGAGTAGAGCGGTGATTTTTGTGGTGATGTTGGATTTTTAGGCCCGGATTGCACGCGTGCCTGGGTAGAAATAGAGCGCTATCTTATCCTCTTTCTTTGTTGTATCGTTTTGTTGAGTGTTCATGATGGTATGCTTCTTTATTTAGTTTTCTGGCGGGTGAACTGTTCTGTTAAATTTTTTTAAAAAGCGATTTCAATCGCTGAAATCACGCGGTCTCGTTGTTTGAATTGGCCAAATAGTCCTTGCTGGTCACCATAAAAAATATCTGCGCCTAGCGACAGCGTGGTGTTGTCATTCATTTGATAGATGACCTTAGGACGAGCGAGGCCATCATCAAGATCAATATTGTGCAACCACAGCAGTTCAGCGGTGAGTGTTTCGTTATTGAAATCTCGCCTCAGTAGTACTGTTGTGGTGGTGTCTCGCTCATTACGTAGCATACCGGGTTGATAGTTTTTTAAGTGTGACTGAAACAGTTGGGTGCTGATGAAGGTGTCGCCGAAGCCAAACCAGTCCAGTCCTATTACATAGGAAAGCTCACCTGTTTTAACCACACCATCATTGTCAGTGATCATATTGGTACTGATGTAACGGTCCGTGATGTAACCTATTTCACCTCGCAGGGTGATATCACCAAATGAGTTGCTAAATGAACCACCGATCAGCTGATTGCGTTGATAGCGTGGCGTGATGGTCGCGAGCGGGCCGCTTGGGGTCATACTAAGCTGGCGGAATAGCACCGGTCTGTCATCATAGTGGTAGAGGTAATTCAGGGTGAGATCCCAGCCGTTCCAGAAGGTCGCAAGGCGTGCCCCCCAGTCAGCGTCCTGAATCGTCTTGTCAGGCCGTTGCACTGCCTGTATTGAGGTGTTCACAGCCGCTGGCATTTGCGGTACTAGTCGCGCTGAGGTGAAGGCGTAGAGATCATTACCTGTTGCATATTGATGGTAGGTTTGATCGGGTAGCCATAGCAGTTGCAGTGTGGAATCAGCGATGGGTATCTCACTGTTAATCGCCCACAGTGGAATACGTGAATTTTCAAAATCATCGAGAATGAATTCACGCCACTCCTGTGGATTGACTACATCCAGCACCTTTAAACCATCGGCGTTGCCCCATACGATCTGTTGTTTTCCCAGGGTGAGAAAGCTTCGTCCGATTTCAGTTTCAATATAAAATTCGCGCAGCTCTCTAGTGGTTGAATTTTCCCTGTCAATATGTTTTTCCGTATCACTGCGAAGCCGCCCGATGGCGGTGAGTTTTATCTCTCGACTGAGATTGATCTCAATTTCAGGCTTGATGGTTGTTTCAAATTTCTCTGTATTATTTGTTTCTGTGCTGTATCCCCATTCACTGTCGATGGAGAGAGATGTGCTGATCTCTGCTGTTGCTGATGTGCTGATTAAAAATATAACGGAAATGAGCAACTTTAAAAATGAGTTCGGTGGCGCGCTATTTTTGTTACGCCGGTGCAGGTCGGAATTTAGCGGTATCTGCATTAGACTGGATCCCGGCCAGCGCCAGGGTGATGGTTTTAGTAAAGTTATCAGTAGCGGAACAGGTAGTTTTTTATAAGCCACGACGTAATGCTCTTTCGGTGAACAGGTCATCGCTGATCTCTGTTTGATAATCGATGTCACTGAAGATGAATTTTGTGGTGTGGCGTGTTTTATGGTTTTGAGCTTCAATCAGGTGCGCACTCCAGATACCCTGCACCTGTTTTATCGCTTTGGTGTAAATGGTTTTAAGCGGCCTGTTTCGCAGGCCGGTGAATTCGGCTTTGCGCACAATCCAGATTTCAGCATCGACCCACAGTTTCACCTTGCTATAGCCGAGTTCTTTTGCCGTCTCTTTGTCTATTGGGATTGATTCCACGATAAAGGTTTGGTGGCCATCGATTATCGCTTCACCGATGGTCTTGCGGCTGTAATCAGCAATGCTGACCTTGCTCTCTTGTTTAATGTCCTCATAGGTGAAATCGGTGCCGAGGAAATAGTCACCCCGCTCAGAAGCGGAGATGCGGCGCACCTTACGCATCGCTGGCAGATATAGCCATTGGTCATCATCGATCGCGGTATCGGCATAGTCATAGATCATAAAGGCGGTGTCTTTGACGTTTTTGGGTGAGAGGTAATAGATCGCCGTACGCTTCTCATCGCCAAAATACTTACGAAAGCCACGCGTCTTGCGTACGCGTTGTTTACCGCGTTTATCGGTCATCTCCATGGTTAACGTGCGGATCACTGAGTGGCCTTCATCGCGCGCATTGATATTATTGGCGATCTCATCCCCGCTTGGCAGGGTTGCTGCGTAGAGGGGCGCGGTTACCATGGTGAATACGAACAGGCTCATAATGTTGCATCGCTTCATGATGGTTTACTCCTTCTCTATGGTGGCTTTTTCATTGCCAAGCCCGATAAATTTCGGTTTCAATATTTTGATGAGTGCAGGCAGAATCGTCATGCTGGCGATAAAGCTGGCGCTGACGGCTACCCCGACCATCGCGCCAAAGCGGGTGAGTGGCACCACTTCACTGGTGGTGAGCACGCTGAAGCCAAGTGTTAGTGCGGCAAAGTTGAATAGCAGTGCGCGCCCAGTGGAGGGGTAGAGGGCGATGATCGCTTCATCAATGGTCTTGCCCTGTTGTTTGATTAACACCTGTAAGCGTTCGACGGTGTGCACTGAAAAATCAACCCCGAGGCCGATTACAATGGCGGCAAACATTGAGGTGCCAATCGCAAGCCATATATTGGCGAAGCCCATCACGGCGTAGATCAGCAGTATTGAGACCGCAACGGGTATCACCGTGATAACGCCAGCGACTGCGGAACGCATACTGAGAGCCGCCATTGCCATCACCAGTAGCAGTGAGATTGCGATGCTATAGAAATGGCTTTCACCGAGGCTCTTGATCCAGTGATAATCGATATTGATGCGTCCGCTCAGGCTCGCTGTGATCTCACCACTATTGAAATGTGTGGCGAGGTAATGTTCCACATTTTCAATGGTTGATTTTCCGATACTGTAGAGGCCGCTATCGAGCCGCACCCGTATATTTGCCAAGCGGTAGTCGTAGTCGACCTCTTTTTCGAAATCACTTGGGTTACCGCTGACGGAGTAGAGTAGAAACTGCTGCGCGATTAATTCGGCACTGTCTGCCAGTCGGTAGGCGCTGGCATCATTGTTATTCAAGGCGCGATTCATCTGCTTGAGGTAGTCGACAATCGAAGTGGAACCATTGACGTGTGGTAGCGTCTTCAGATAACGTTGCAGTGCCTCAATGCGTTGCAGGTGTTCAGGCTTGAATAGATCTTCGTTCTTGGGTGTCTCGATCACAATGTCGAGATAGTGCGCGCCATCAAGGTGGGTATTGATGGCACGGTCGGCCAGCACAATCGGCTCATCTTGCTGAAAGACGGTGATGCGCGCTTCATTGAGTTCCAGTTTTGTTGCACCTGCTATGCCGCTGATGATGATCACTGCAGCGACTGCCAATATCGCCCGCGGGTGTTTGATGACCACACGCCCCAGCCATGACATTGTCTGGCCAAACTTGTCTACCTGTGTGGCGCTGCTGAATGCGCTGCTGCGTTTCGGTTTGAGCAGCGTTAAAAAGGCGGGCACCACCGTCATTGAATAGAGCCACGCGGCCGCCACACCAACCATGGCGAATATACCGAAGTACTGCATAGGGGGCATGATCGAGGCGATGCTCAGGCCGAGAAACCCCGCCATGGTGGTGACGGTGGTTAATGTAATCGGCCGCCACATCTTTACCATCGACTGGATTGCCAGTTGTCGGCTGCTGGCCTCGGGGTGTTGCGCCACCTCTTCGTAATACTGGCTCATGATATGGATTGAATCGGCGACCGCGATACCGATGAGTACCACGGCGAGTGCATTAGTGATCACAAAGAACGGCACGCCAAAGGCGGCCATTAGACCGAGTGCACTGGCGACGGTGCCGATGACCACCAGATTGGGCAGGAGCATACCGCGCAGGGTGCGGAAGGCGAGAAATAGCACTAATGTAATGATTAATCCTGCGATGGGGTTGAGGCGCTTGGCATCGGCATCGATATAGGCACCCATGTAACCGTTTACTGCCCCTTCACCTGCAATATGAAGCTGGTCGCTCTTTGTAGTTGGTGCGCGCTCAATCAGCTCCAGCACTGCCTGGTAGGTGTTCTGCGCCAGGCTTTGATCTTCCAGTTCCGCGATAATCAACGTTGCACTGCCATCGCGTGCCGCGATGCTGCCGACAAAGAGTGGGAAATCCATGACCGCGGCGCGAATCGCATCTGCTGCTTTCTGGTTGTCCGGTGCCTGATCAAAAAAGGGTTCGACCAGCATGCCATCCGCAGTGCCGCTGATGTTGTTCTCTGTGGCAATGCTGGTGATGCGATCCAGGTCGATATTGTCGATTGTTTCAAGCTCAAGGCTTAACCATTCGATCAGTTTCAGGGAGCTGGGGTTAAAGATCCCGTGTTCGCCTTGATTGACCACGGCGATCACCATCGGATCTTTTAGGCCAAAGATTTCTTCCACCTTATCGCGGTAAAGCAGTGCCGGATGGTCGGGTGGCATAAAGGCATCCGAGCGGGTATCTTTTTGCAGCGTGGGGATAAATGAAGCGGTGGCGATAATCAGCAGCAATCCCAGCAGGATGATCGTTTTCGGCCACTGCGTCACATGTTCAAAGAATCGTTCAGCCCTGGTGTGCGTCTTCATCGATGAATCTTCCTGTTAAGAGGTGCATATATCGCTGGTTTATTAGTTAAAAGGGTCGTGTCTTGGCGGTTGTGTTTCACCGCTCGCCTGGTATCTGGCCAGTGCTGCAATTGATTGATGTCTGTATTTATATTCATATCAAATTTCTAATATAGTGTATGCGCACGTATTCGGCTAAAGAATATCTACATTTGATCGGTGATTTTTTCTATCGCACGTAGTTCACCCAGCAGATTATCGAGTCGTTCACTGCCCATCAACCGGGCGATCTTCTGTTGTGTTTTTTTCCACAGTGGCAGTGCTGCTTTCAATGTGTTGTGGCCACTGTCGGTCAGCTGTACCACACGTGTACGACGGTCTGCTCCCGCTATCACCTTAAGTAGCTGGCGCTTTTCCAGAGGCTTCAGATTGCGGCTGAGAGTGGTGCGATCCATCACCAGATTTTCAGCGAGGCGGGTGATGGTAATCGACCCAAAGAGTGCCACTACCACTAATACCGAGAACTGTGTACCACGCAGTCCGGTCTTACTCATCGCCTCCTCATATACCTGCGTCACCACGCGGGAAGCCTTGCGGATGTTAAAACAGACACAATCCGGGCAGGTGGCGAGCTCTTTTCTGGTGATTTTTTTAGTCATTATGTGTATTTACACCTATGTTGCCATGGCTGTCAATGAAAATAGCTTGCAGTATGCGGCCTGACAGGTTGCCGACAGTGTCGTTAATGGCGCGCAGTGTATCGCTAAACAAGAGGCGAAGCAGATTTGGGCGATGAAAATAAATCGCTGTTTTGAGATCAGAAGCAGAGCAGGTGTGCGCTGCTTCTGATCTTTGGTTTTACGGGTCTATTTAGCGGGCAGCTGCGGCAGGGTCACGTTAACCTGATCACCAGTGAGCGCTTTCATAAAGGCTACCAATGCTTTTTTGTCGCGGTCACTTAACTCTAGTGACGATTTTAAATCTGTGCTAACGACCCCGGCATTTTTGAAACCGCCAGTGTCGTAGTGCTCTACTACTTCTTCCAGGGTGTTATAGGCACCGTTATGCATGTAAGGGCTGGTGAGGGCGATATCTCTCAGAGTGGGAGTCTTGAATGCCCCTTTAAGTGATGCCACGGGTTCAATTGTGAAACGCCCTTCGTTGGTAACATTTTTTAGGCCGATGTTATGGAATTTATCATCTGCGAAGTTAAAGCCGCTATGGCAGACATCGCAGTTCCCTTTGCCCTCAAATACCACAAATCCCCACGCCTCTTCTTCAGTGAGGGCCTTTTCATCGCCCATTAACCAGCGGTCAAAATTAGATTCGCTGGAAACCACCGTACGTTCGAATACTGCAATCGCTTTGCCGATTGAGGTGGCTGTGATGCCCTCTTTTGGATAGGCACGGTTGAACATTTTGACGTAACCGGGAATTGCCTTTAGTTCTGCAACTAATTCATCCAATGGTTGGTTCATTTCACCAGCAGCGACAATCGGCCCTAGTGCCTGTTCTTCTAGTGTAATTGCGCGGCCATCCCAAAACTGAAATTTTTGATAGGCGGTATTGATGATCGTAGGGGTGGCGCGTCCTAGCACCTGCATACCGTGGCCGATGGCGGTTGGTTGACCATCGGACCAGCCTAGCGCCGGGTTGTGGCAAGTGGCACAGCTAATAAAATTAGAACCGGAGAGGCGCGGGTCAAAAAAGAGGTGTTTGCCGAGCTCGATTCGTTCTGCTGTTGCCGCATTGCCTTCACCCTGTGGCACCTCGGTTGGGCGGGTGTAGGTCATCATGGCGTCAAAGGTGGCTGTCATGTATTCACTTTTAGGCGGTGCAGGATTGCTGGCAAAGGCGCTACCAGCGCCAATCAACAGTGCTGTTGCGCTGATGAATGTTAATGCGAGTAATTTTGATCGTTTGCCCTGTTGGATCTGTCGCTTTTTCATATCCCCCACTCCCCATTGCTCATTGTTTTAGCGCGCGTTTAACATCCCTCCCCAGAGGTTGTTTGACGCGTTGTTGAGTGGTTAACCTAGTATGGTCTGTACGATTTAGCAAGCACCACCGCGTCTGGGGCGTTGCTAAATGGTTGGATTTTTGATGGTTACGGTCTGGTTTTTACTTGCTTGTGGCGCGGTTTGTCAGCCAGGGTTTAAATAAATATGAATAAAATAATGATGTTACTCACATTAATTGAGTTTAATAGTCGATATGATGGCAAAACACTCGCGTCATAATTTGCACGGGTGCTGCTAAAGAAACCGGTGTGGTTCTATACTAAAGCAAGGTGAATGCCCGCAGGTTCTCTTCTGGGGTCTTGCAAGGCTTTCCCGATAAAGGTAGCAAATATGGTTCAATTGTCGTTTAGTAAACTAGCGTTCATCATTTTATCGCTCTCTGCACTTGTTGCCTGTGGTGGCGGTAGCGCTTTACCCGCGCCAAGTGCGGCAGATAATGATCCAGCAGCAGACTCACCTGATGTCGGGGGTAATGAATCCCCCCAGGCGGGCTCACTGGCCCTAAATGCTAACCGCTACGATGATGCGTTGCTGGTACCCTCTGAGGGCGGTGTTGGGACTCGCTTTAACGATGGCGCTTCATGGACGCATTTTAATAAGGGTGCACAGTTCACCTGGCAGAATGAGGGCGGTGATTTTCTTGATGCCAATGGTGATTTACAAGGCACTGTACCATGGGCAGAGCAGACAATTATTGATACAGATTCAGTGACTGATGTTGTGTGGGATGTGACCACATTGGTGCAAGCCTGGGTTAACGGCACCTATAAAAATCGAGGTTTTCATCTACGCCGGATTTCGGGCTCCAATGGGCCGCTGGACTATGCAACTAAAGAGGCAAATGACAGTGCTCAGCACCCTCAGCTAACGGTGGTGACTGACAGCGCCGAGCTCCTCGTGTTATCGGCTATGGGTGATACCTATCTAACACCTTCAACCAGCACGGTGACCTTTGGCCAGCACACTTCAATGAGAGTGCGTGATGATCATAATGTTTTGGTGTGGTTTGACCTGTCGTCGTTGGGCGATAAAATGGTGGTTTCCGCTGCGTTGAAACTAACGACCTTTGCGCAGTTTACCAATAGTGACTCGAGTCATGGTGTGTTTGCGATAAAAACGGATAGCTGGGATACCTCTGTACCTGTCGCTGGTATTGCGGCTCTATATCCTGGTGATTTTGGCATTAATGTCCATCCAGATGTCTATCTTAGTTATTCATTTGATACCAACAGTGCTGCCGATGGCGGTGAAGATTTCTTAAATGATTCGATTGATGTTGGCCATGCCGATAATTACTGGCCGTGTAATACCCTTGCGCCGAGTGGCAGGCAAAGCGATGGTTCGTTGTCTACGCCTGATGTGGGTATTCCTGGTTATCAGCCATTTCAGAATGGCAATGCGGTATGCATGCGGCTTCAGTATGAAGAGGGGCCGGCAAGGACGCAGGGGCTAGGGAATTATGGTGTGAGTAGTAAGAAACGCGTTGCCAGTTTTTTTGCCAGCGAGCAAACAGATGAGCTGTTTGTGCGTCACTACATCTTTCTGGGGGATACCTGGGGCGAAAATATTCATAATGAAGGTGGCAAGCGGCCGGGTGGTATCAGCGGCACCCAGTCTGGCTCTCTCTACCCGGGTGGTTGGGGTGGACGAACGACTAATGGCGCTAATGGTTGGTCGGCGCGTGGTGGCTACGCTCGGCAGGTAGCCTATGGTTATAACCCGCTTGAAGGCTATACAGCACTGACCACCTATCTATACCACGCAGATCAAACAGGTGGTTACGGGGATCAAATGAACTGGACGATGACGCCGAATGGTCTGCTTAAAAAAGGGCGCTGGTACAGCATTGAGCAACAGATAAAGATGAACAATCGTGATGGACTTAATATCCAGGCCAGCGTGGATGTTGGCGGCAATTTTATTGCTGGTTCGGGCGCTTTTGATGGCATCGTGCGGGGTTGGGTAGACGGACGACTGGTGTTTGAAAAAACAGATGTGCGTTTTACCGATATGGACTATATCAATATCGATGTGGCTGATTTTGGCCTCTACTACGGTGGCGCAGAAAATACGCCGTATGATCAACATATGGCGCTTGATAATATCGTAATCGCTAAATCTTATATTGGACCGATGAAGATAGATTAAACAGCCGTTTTTTAAGCCAGGTCTAGCATTTTATCTATCTTTTTAAAGGCTAAATCGAGTTGCGCCAGCGGTGTGTAATAGTGTGGTGAAAAGCGAATGCCGCCGCCGCGCTGTGCACAGATCACCTCTTCGCGCATCAGCTGTTGATAGAGTGCCTGTTGGCTCACGCCTGCGGCATGGAAGGTGACAATGCCGCCATAACGTCCAGCTTCTGTCGGGGTGAGCAGTGTCAACTTTGGGGTGTCATTAATGATCTGCATCATATGTTCACTCCGTTCTAATACTAGCATTTCGATTGCCTCAACACCTGTTGCCAGTATTAACCCCATTGCAGCATTGAGCGCGTGGATCGCGAGCATGTTGGGGCTACCGCATTCAAAGCGGCGCGCGCTATGTGCGGGCTGCCATGCTTTGGTATCGTAGTCACCAATGGCTTCAACCATATGCCAGCCGTATTGATGTAGTTTTAGCTGCTCACGCAGTTCGGCGCGGCAGTAAAAGAGTGCTAGCCCTTCTGGGCCGAGCATCCATTTGTGGCCATCGGCCATCACAAAATCCGCTGCTATCGCCTGTGCATCAAATGGTATCGCGCCGAGGCTCTGGATCGCATCGACACAGAATAAAATATCATTGGCGCGGCAGTGATGGCCGAGTGAGGCCAGATCCATCTTGAGGCCACTGGCGTACTGAATGGAGCTAATGGTTAACAGGCGGGTGTTGCTATCTATTGCATTGATCAATGCCTGCTCTGGGGTAAGCGCTGAGTTGAGATCGACTTCGCGCAGCTCAACCCCATATTGTCTGAGTGACTGCCACACAATGCGATTGGAGGGGAACTCCTGATCGCTGGTAACGATGTTGTCGCCTGCTTGCCAGTCGATACCGTAGGCGAGCACAGAGAGTGCCTCGGAGGTGTTTTTTAACAGTGCAATATCATCGGGCGATGGCGCGTTGATCAGGTGTGCAAGGCGCTGGCGCAGTTTTATTTCAGTGCCGATCCAGCGTGGGTAATGCTGAGCACCCATTTGTGTGTTTTGTGCAGCAAACTCACTCACAGCGGTAGCGACGCAGCGTGGCCATGGGGCGACAGCGGCGTGGTTGAGATAGGTGAGTTGCGCAATGTGTGGAAACTCATCGTTGTTGATTGACTCGCTCATCTCTGTTCCCGTTTGTTAGAGTCTGTTGATAGCAGTACGATATCGCAAGCAAACCACCGTTGCGACTTAATTTCAGCGTCGGATGTTCATGGTGTAAACTACTAGGGTCTGTTGGCGTTTCATTTTCACCACTGTTGCGCCTGAAAAATCGCCAATCAAGGCGCGAGGAGAGCGGTTTGGTCACTCCCAATGAACGATGAGCAACACCGAGTGGCGTTTTTTCAGGCGCAAGCCGAAGGGCTGGGTCGCTTTTTTCGCCCTACTGCGTTGTCAGGTGCTTATGTAGAATGACGACACTACGCTTCTTCCGCCTGGTAGGACGAAAAAAGCGACTCCAGCAGTGATGAAAATGAAACGTCAACAGACCCTAGGATTAGATCTTCAGTGCATTGAGTTGTGAACATCGTTAATGTCAGATAAGGAAATTTTAATGAAAAAAGCAGATATCGGCCTCATCGGATTGGCTGTCATGGGCCAAAATCTTGTGTTAAATATGGCGGATAACGGTTTTAAAGTGGCTGTTTATAATCGTTCTGCTCAAAAAACAGATGACTTTATAGCGGGTGAGGCAAAGGACAGATCGATTGTGGGTACAAAAGGGATAAAGGCGTTCTGTGATAGTCTCTCTTCGCCGCGCAAAGTGATGTTGATGGTGAAGGCGGGTGAGGTGGTGGATCACTTTATTGAACTGCTGATGCCACACCTTGATAAAGGTGATGTAGTGATTGATGGCGGTAATTCACTTTTCTCAGATACCCAGCGCAGAACGGTTAGCTGTGAAGCGAAAGGTATCCTGTTTTTAGGGATTGGCGTATCAGGGGGTGAAGAGGGCGCGCGTTTAGGGCCATCCATTATGCCGGGTGGCAATCAAAAAGGGTGGGGGCTGGTTAAGGGTATTTTTCAGGCGATTGCAGCGAGGGTTGAGCAAGATATCTGTTGCCAGTGGGTCGGCGAAGGTGGTGCGGGTCATTATGTGAAGATGGTTCACAATGGTATTGAGTATGGCGACATGCAGTTAATCTGCGAGGCGTACCATATTCTACGTGATGTGTTGCAGCTTGAACCCGTGGAACTGGCCGGGATTTTTAATGAATGGAACCAGGGGGATCTCAACTCTTATCTGATTGAGATTACCGCGGATATCTTAAAGGCACAGGAAAATGGTGAGTGGCTGGGTGATAAAGTACTGGATACAGCGGGCCAGAAAGGCACCGGCAAGTGGACCGGCATCAATGCGCTGGAAATGGGTGTTCCACTGACGCTGATTGGCGAAGCGGTATTTGCGCGTTATCTCTCTTCGCTTAAAGAGACTCGTATTGAGGCAGCAAAGACCTTTGCGGCACCCGCGTATGAGCTTGATATCGATAAGGCCGACTTGATTGAGGCGGTACGCGACGCGCTCTTCGCATCAAAAATCATCTCTTATACGCAGGGCTTTATGTTGATGAAAGCAGCAGCGAGCCAGTATCAGTGGAACCTGGCCTATGGTGATATCGCGCTGATGTGGCGCGGTGGTTGTATTATCCGCAGTCAATTCCTGGGCGATATTAAAGCGGCTTATGATAATAACCCTGAACTGGAAAACCTGCTGTTGGATGGCTACTTTCAAAATGCAATCGTTAAAGCGCAGGATGGCTGGCGAAAGGCATTGGTGACAGCCGTTCAGGCGGGTGTGCCGGTACCGGCGATGTCATCGGCACTCTCTTTTTACGACGGCTTTCGCACTGAAAAATTGCCGGCTAATCTGCTTCAGGCACAGCGGGATTATTTTGGTGCACACACCTATGAGCGAACCGATAAGCCTCGCGGTGAGTTTTTTCATTCTGACTGGAAGCAACTGGCGAAGCCGGATTGATCGTTAAGTGGCTGACAGTACGCTTCATTTTTGAATCAGATATAACTCAACGCGGCGATTGCGTTTGCGGCCGTTAATGGTCCAGTGCTCATCTGTCGGGCGTCCTTCCCCCCAGCTAACGGTATGCATCAGCAGTGTGGGTACGCCGATGTGGCGGAGGTATTCACGCACCACAAAGGCGCGTTTGGCAGAGAGTTGAGCGTTGTAATGGTCGCTGGCTATTTTGTCGGCAAAGCCATTGATCAGCAGGCGTTCGGCGGCCTCGTTACCTTGCAGATAAGCGCCGATATCATTGAGAATCAATTTTGCTTTGTTATCGAGAGCAGTACCGTTATGAGCGAATAGCACGCTATTCAGGGTGACGAACTCAATTGGCCTTTCTCGCGGGGTGAAAATGTCGATATTGGGGCGGATGGTCGGTTTGATGGTGTCGGGCAGACTGGTTTCGACTGAGCTGTTTTCTGTCACTGATGTGATGCCGGCTGTGCTGTTCGTTTCAAATGGGACACTTTCAAGTGGTGCTTCAGCCACGATTACGACCAGTTTTTTGTCACCAGCGGCGTTCAGCGGGAGTAAAATAGCGGCAATCAGCGCGCTGTTTTTAAGCCATTTTAGTACTTTATCCTGCTTCATAATTGAAATATCGGCCGCCTGTGGGGTGGCCTTAACATCATTTGGACTATCTAGGGTAAGATGGCGCTGCTGGTTTTATTGGCAAAATTTATCGATAATTTTTGGTGTTGGAGTAATGGGGATGTCGCAACAGATCGATCAGGTTCGGGCCGTTATTTGGCAAGAGGGTGAGTTAAAACTGCTGGATCAGCGCCTGCTGCCACTGCAGCAGCGTTATATCGCATGTGAAGATGTTATGGCGGTCGCTGATGGTATTCGAGATATGGTAGTGCGCGGCGCACCCGCGATCGGTGTGGCGGCGGGTTATGGCGTAGCGATTGCGGTTGCGGCGTGTTATAAGGCAAACCCGAATGGCTGGCGGCAGGCACTTGAGGCCGATTTGACGCGGCTGGCGGAAGCGCGCCCCACCGCTGTTAATCTCTGCTGGGCGATCAAGCGGATGCGGGCAGTGATTACCACGCTTGAGGGTGATCCGCGCCAGGCAGTGATCGATGAGGCGTGCCGCATCGATGCTGAAGACCTGGCGGCCAATCACAGGATGGGTGAACTGGGCGCGGCATTGATCGAGCAGCGCTGTGCGTTGATGACTCACTGTAATGCGGGCGCGCTGGCGACGGCGGGTTACGGTACCGCACTGGGGGTGATTCGTGCCGCACATGCTGCCGATAAGGTGAGCCAGGTCTACGCCGATGAAACACGCCCATGGATGCAGGGGTCGCGCCTCACTGCGTGGGAGCTGCTGCAGGATGGCATTCCGGTCACGCTGCTGGCCGATGGTGCCGCCGCGCATCTCATGAAGCAGGGTGAAGTGAAGTGGTTGATTGTCGGTGCTGACCGAATTGCGGCGAATGGTGATGTGGCGAATAAAATTGGCACCTATCACGCGGCGATCAGTGCGCGTCATCATGGTGTCAAAGTGATGGTGGTGGCGCCGACCTCAACCATTGATATGTCGCTTGAAACGGGTGAGCAGATTCCGCTTGAGGTACGTAGCGAGGAAGAACTGCTGGCGTTTAATGGCCAGCAGGTGGCAGCAAGCGGTGCAAAGGCGTGGAACCCCGTCTTTGATGTGACCCCTGCTGGCCTGGTCGATGCGATTGTGACAGAGCGCGGCGTGGTACTGCAGCCCAATATGGAAAAAATGGCGGTGTTGATGGCTGGCTAACGGTTTGAGTGGCGCCTTGAATGGCATGTGTGCGTGAATAATTTTGTAGATCGTTTAATGGAGTCATAACCATGAGTGCTGAGGTGTCCGACTGGCGAGCGCACTTTGTTGCGATACGCAGTAATAAAGTTTTTGAGATGGCCGTGGTGGCCATTATTATCCTCTCGGCGATGATGATTGGTGCCACCACTTACGACATTGCCCCGCACTGGATGAGCGTGTTGCAGGGGTTTGATGTTGCCGTCACGGTTTTCTTTTTGATTGAGTTGGTGATTCGTATGGTGGCGGAGAAACGCCTGCGTGACTTTTTCAAAAAAGGTTGGAATATCTTCGATTTTGTGATTGTGACGGCAAGTCTGATACCGATCGATGAGAGTGAACTGGTGTTGTTGGCGCGCCTGTTGCGTATTTTCCGCATGTTACGCCTGGTCTCAATGGTGCCAGAGATGCGTATCTTGATGGATGCGCTGGTTAAGGCAATTCCACGTATCGGTTATGTGGTGATGTTGATGTTTATTATCTTCTACATCTACGGTGCGATTGGCAGCTTCCTGTTTGAGAAGATCAACCCGGTTTTATGGGGTGACATTAGCATCTCGATGTTAACGCTATTCCGCGTGGCGACCTTTGAAGACTGGACCGACGTGATGTATGAGACGATGGAGGTCTTCCCGTTTAGCTGGGTCT
>QIJH01000150.1 GCA_003232725.1 Chromatiaceae bacterium
TCACTGTGTCTGAAACGCGGATTTAACTCCTGCTTTGCTGCATTAATAACAATCTCAATAACGGCATTTAGATCGGGTAGTGACATCATGCACCTCTTGCTTTTAGCGCAACATTATCGAAGGCAATACCGTCCCAGCCATGGGTCATAAAATTCCTGATATTGGCGTGATCACTGCCATCAAGATTTTGTAATACATCGATTCGATAGTAATCACCAAAACAGTGAAGTGCCTGCGTCTCATCAAGTGCTAACAACTTCCCCAACGCAAAAATCTTGCATGAGCCTTCATTAGTTCCCGCTTTATTCACCGCCTGGCTATCACCCGCACCATTGGTAAAACGGCTGGGGAAGTAATCAAAATGGTTATCGATTAATTCTATCGTATCGCTGAAAAGCGACTTCATCTGGTGTATTGATTAACTTACTTACAAACAGTTCTACTGACATCTTACTTTCTCTTTAAGCCAGCAAATGCGGCTGCCATCGCGGTTTGCTGCTTGGGCTGTTGTTTTTGCTGAGGAGACCTTCTATTCGACGATGGACGTGAACGCTCTTGCTTCGGCACCTCATTATCACCCCCCTGCGACTTCATTCGACATCGGTCACACGCACCTTCACCACGTCACCCGCTTTCACCACCGCACGCGGGTCACTGACAAATTTATCTGCCAGTGCTGAAATATGTACCAGGCCATCCTGGTGCACACCAACATCGATAAAGGCACCAAAGGCGGTTACGTTGGTGACGACACCTTCAAGCATCATCCCCTCTTTAAGATCACTGAGCTTTTCAATCCCATCTTTAAAGCTCGCAGTCACAAACTCAGGGCGCGGATCACGCCCCGGCTTATCCAGCTCGGCAAGAATATCGCGCACCGTTGGCTCACCAAATTTTTCATCGGTAAACGCTTTTGGATCAAGCTTCTTCAACAAAGCACTATCACCAATGATAGAACGCACATCGCCTTTATTAAAAGCCGCGATACGCTCAACCACAGGATAAGCTTCAGGATGAACGGCAGAACCATCCAGCGGATTTTCACCATCCATCACGCGTAAAAATCCGGCCGCCTGCTCAAAGGCCTTAGGCCCAAGGCGCGTCACTTTTAATAAAGTCTTACGGTCATTGAAACGTCCATTGAGGTCGCGGTAGTCAACAATATTTTGTGCCAACGTAGTATTAAGCCCGGCAATGTTGGCCAGCAATGCTGCCGATGCGGTGTTCACATCAACACCCACTGCATTCACACAATCTTCAATCACTGCTTCCAGGCTACGTGCCAGACGCACCTGACTGACATCATGTTGATACTGACCAACGCCTATCGCCTTCGGTTCGATCTTCACCAATTCGGCCAGTGGGTCTTGCAGGCGGCGTGCAATCGATACCGCACCACGAATCGAGACATCAAGATCAGGGAATTCACGTGCAGCCAGTTCCGATGCTGAGTAAACAGAAGCACCCGCTTCGGACACCATGATTTTGGTCAGGCCGAGAGCACTATGCTGTTTGATCAGCTCACCAGCCAGCTTATCGGTTTCGCGCGAAGCAGTACCATTACCAATACTCACCAGATCCACATTATGTTTCTTCGCCAACTGTGCCAGCGTATGAACCGATTGATCCCACTGGTTCTTCGGTGCATGTGGATAGATCGTCGCATAATCAACCAACTTACCAGTGTTATCCACCACCGCCACTTTAACACCAGTACGCAAGCCCGGATCAAGGCCGATAGTCGCGCGTGGCCCAGCGGGAGCGGCAAGCAACAGATCTTTCAAATTGTTGGCAAAGACATTGATCGCGTCCAGCTCACCCGCTTCACGCAGACGCTTCTTCAGCTCAAGATCGACATGCATCGAGAGCTTTACTCGCCATGTCCAGCGCACGGTATCCTGCAACCAGCGATCAGCCGCACGTTCTTCATTTTTAATCCCAAAGCGGCGCGCAATCTTGCGCTCACCACTGCTCGGCTCACGCTTTGCGATCGCCTCTTCATCATCTGGAATCACCAATGCCAATTGCAGGATGCCCTCGCTGCGGCCACGGAACATCGCTAGCGCACGATGCGATGGTATCGATTTAATCGCCTCACGCTTGTCAAAATAGTCGGAGAACTTCGCCCCTTCGTTCTCTTTACCCGCCACCACGGTTGCGTGCAGCTGACCATTTTCCCAAAAGTGTTCGCGCAGTTCACCCACCAGCTCAGCATCTTCGGCAAAGCGTTCCATCAGAATCTGGCGCGCGCCATCAAGCGCGGCAGCAACATCGGCCACATCTTTATCAGCGTCGACATAATTAGCAGCGACCTCTTCCGGCTCAAGGGTCGGATCAGAAAAGAGCAGATCCGCCAGCGGCTCCAGCCCTGCTTCACGTGCAATCTGAGCTTTGCTGCGACGTTTAACCATGTAAGGACGATAGAGATCTTCGAGGCGTGTTTTGGTCTCTGCCTGCAGGATCGACTGTTTCAATGCCGGGGCTAATTTCCCCTGCTCATCGATCGCCTTGAGTACGGTGGCACGACGGTCATCCAGCTCACGTAGGTAGACGAGGCGCTCATCAAGCAGGCGCAGCTGTGTATCATCCAACCCGCCAGTGACTTCTTTACGGTAACGAGCGATAAATGGCACGGTATCACCGCCATCCAGCAGCGTAATCGCGGCCGTTACCTGCTCCTCTCTAGCGTTTAACTCGATGGCAATTCGGGATTCAATCGAGACAATACTACTCGTCGACATATAGATACGCTTCCTCAACAACAATAAAGGTGAGCATTATACGTGAGTCGAACCAATTTAGGCGGACGATAGACTAAATTCAGCCAATCTGGGGGGGCAGACGATCTCGTTTGAACAACCGGCGGCGCACAAACTCATACGCCAGCACCAGCCGCGGTGCTAGTGCCAACGCTAACGCATCGACCATCACATACCACACCGCGACACCACTCGGGGGGTTTCCCTGCGGCAGCCCCAACACCGGGTCGTATACTGCCCAGTACCAGGTGCCGCTCCAGGTACCCACCACCTCCAGCCAGGTAGTGATGAAAAAAGCGCCTAAATAGACCAGTGGCGAACGCCCTTTATAGAGACAATAGACAAAAATAGCGAAGAGCAATGCACCAGCAGCATCACCACGCTCTGCAAAAAACAATCCCCAGATGGACCATATGCCGCCAATCGCCAATACCAACCACGTAATTTGTTGACGATAGATGGTAAACAACCCTTGCCGTGCCATCACCACCGCGGTGAGATAGACCATACCATGGCCCGGCGGCACATAGGCCGGGACATTTTCAAATCGATAGACATAGGCACCCAGATAAACAGAAGCAAAATATTCACCGATGGTGGCAAAGGCGACCGCCACCACCACCTGCATGCGCACCGCCACGCTCTCTCCAATCAGCATCAAACCGAGCAAGAACCAGGCGCAGTAACCCATGGTATTTTGCAACGCAAGATTAGCACTGGCATCAAGGTAGAGCGCCAACGCGACAAAAAAGAACGCGCTGCCAATAATGGTAGCATCCCGCCCCTCTTCGACTGTACCTGCCAGCAACCGCCCCATAACGCCCCCGCGTGTGGAAAATAGTTGTGCAACACATTTATATCACCCTCCCCCGACGGTGCGTGATATAAACTACCGTAAAAAGAGGCGCGACTCCACTATCGAAACAACGACGCGCCTTCCTTGTGGATAAAAATTTTGCAGAACGACACCGTTCCCCTAAAATACGGTCTTAAGATCGTGACTTAAGACTGGAATTGTCTCACCTCAATCACGCATCACTCAAGGTGCTTGAAGTTGAATTTAACCAATCGGGCGTTGTGGCATACTACCTCGAATAACCCAACGAGATCTTTGCACGAGAACTAGTGTTCATTCCAGCAAGGCATCAATGATCGAAAAAACGGAGTTTACACCAAGTAAATGAGTATTTGAGATCATTGATAACGCAGCTGGAACGGAAAATAGACTCGTGCAAAGGTCTCTCAACACTAATTGATATTAAAGAAACTATGGCTGTTCGTATTTTTAATCTTCGTAATGTCCCTGATGATGAAATCGAGGATGTTCGTGAAGCATTACAACAAGACAATATTGATTTCTACGAAACTCCCGCAGGGAACTGGGGGGTCTCAGTCCCTGCATTCTGGGTACGCGACGACACAGCCGCACCTCGCGCTAAAACCATCATTGCGGCCTATCAAAAAGAGCGCCAGATAAAAGCCAAAGCTGAGTATGCCAAACAAAGAGCGGCGGGTGAACATCGCACTCTGCTGGATAACATCAAAGAGAACCCGCTGCGCTTTATCGTCTATACGATCATTATTTGCGGTCTTTTATACCTCTCAACCATGCCCTTCATTAATATGGCAAGAGGGTAGTGTGATGAAAGCCCTCAAAGAGGGCTATGTCACAGACCTGCCAATATCATCCACTCATCCAATCCAACTGTACTAACGCAATATCCTCTCGTCCAAAAATGACGGCCGGTGAAATTCCTTTTCACCTGAAGGTAATCCCTAAAAATACATATAGCTGATTTACCTTTCAGAAAACCTATCGTATCCGCTACACGGTTATCTTTCCTCAGCGTCCCATAAATTGACTGCCTACGGTACTTCGAAACAAATACAACGTGATATTTACAATGAGACCTTTGCACGAGAACTCATTTTCGTTCCAGCAAAGCATCAATGGTCGAAAAACGGAGTTTACACGAAGTGAATGAGTATTTTAGATCATTTATAACGCAGTTGGAACGGAAAATAGATTCGTGCAAAGGTCTCACAATAATTTTTAACGTGAGCCTGGCTTTGCCAGGCTCTCATAATGGCCTCCTATTAGCACTGGCCAGTCAAAGGTGGCCATTTTCATACACGTATGTCGCTTCGACAGAGCCTATTTGAGTCTCACCGCCAAAGGCGGTGGTTTACCTAAGTTTAATTAGCACTAAATATATTCGTAAAATCGGCCGATATATATTGTACAGCAAACAAATAATACGAAGTAAATTAAATACTTATCCATGGACTGGAGGATATTAGCTTCAGAACACTGACTCAATAGACATTACATGTAATGATTGGTATTAAACAAAACAAGGCTCTACCTTATACGAACAGTCTCATAGGCTGCTTACTGCTATTCGCCATCTATCAACCAGCACTCGCATTTAATTTCACGGTCAATAACAGCAATGACATTATAGACAGTACTCCCGGCGATGGTATTTGTGAAACCGCGCCCGCTAATGGCATCTGTACGTTACGGGCTGCTATTCAAGAAAGTAATGCATGGCCGGGCAGAGATTCTATCCACCTGCCCGTCGGCACTTACACCCTAACATTGATCGGTTCTGATAATACTGCGATCGCTGGTGATCTTGATATCACCGATAATGTAACGCTGCGTGGCGTCAACCAAAGCACTACTATCATTCGAGCAAACAATAGCGAACGCCCATATTTTAGTCGTGACCGTATATTTGACATTCACAATGTTGATGTGCAAATCCAGAATTTGACGATCCGAGATGGTGTCGCTATTGGTAATATCGGTGGAGGCATCCGCAACATCGCTGGCGCACTCACTATTCGTAACACCACACTCGATGGTAACCAGACAACCGACCTTGGCTTTGGCGGCGGCGGACTTCACAACACTGGCCCACTGATTATTGATAACAGTACTTTTATCAATAACAGGTCATCCAGAGGCGGTGGCATTATGCATTTCAGCAATGATATGACGATCTCTAACAGCCGAATCAACGGCAATGTTGTTGACCTCGGTGCCGGTAGTGGCGGGGGAATTTATGTACAGACAGAAGATAGCACAACTATTATCAACACCACCATTGATAGCAATATCGCTGCACTCGGCGGGGGCGGAGGTATTTATTCTGTGAATGGCCTGACGCTACTCAATAGTACTGTCAGTAACAACAATGCACTGCTCGTTGGTGGTGGCGGAATCTATGATATCGGTCTTCGCCCCCTGATCATTACAAATAGCACCATCAGCGGTAATGTAACCGTGGGTAATGGTGGCGGCATTCAAACAAGAAGAAGCCTTGCCACTATCACCAACAGCACCATATATAACAACCGTGCTTTTGGCACACACAATCCAGCTGAAGGGACATATAATGGCCATGGTGGCGGACTCTATGTGCCACGCGGACATACCATCACATTAAATAACACCATTATTTCTGGCAACAGTGCCTCTATTCTTGTCCCTCCTGGTAATAATTGTTACAGCCAAAGTGACGGCGGGGTTTTTTCCCCAATCCTGACCACATCAAATAACACTATCGCCAGCGATAGCTCCTGTGAATTAACGGGGCCTAATGATCAGTCTAATGTAAACCCCAATTTAAATAGCACACTAGGCACCAATGGCGGCCCAACGCTCACCCATACCATTACGTCTCCCAGCATCGCTATCGACCAGGGTACTAATCCAGCGTGCCCAGCCACAGACCAACGTAATTTTCCTCGCCCAGTGAATGGTGGCGGCAGCCTGACTTGTGACATTGGGTCATTGGAGTATGAGCCAACACCCTCCATTGCTGATCTTGCAGTGACCCTCGAAGACTCCATGGACCCCGCCATTAATGGTAACCCACTATCATACCGTGTCGTTGTCACTAATCACGGCCCTGATTCTGCCAACAGTGTCGTTCTCACGAACCTGTTAGATAGTGGTGTTAACTATAGTTCGGATGATTTATCTTGCAATACTGGCGCTCTGCCTTCAATAAGCTGCTCTCTAGGCGTTCTCTTAGCTGGCGATAGTAGAATCGTTAATATCACGGTATTACCCACAACCATCGGCCTGCTTAACAATATGGCTTCTGTATCTGCTTCTGAAACCGATCCCAGTCCTAGTAATAACAGTGCGATAGAAATGACTGATGCCAGCTCACCCACCGACCTGAATATAACGATAACAGGCTCGCTTGATCCGGCGATTGCTGATGTCCCAATGACCTATAGAATCGATATCACAAATAATGGGCCAAGCACTGCTCGAAGCGTCATTGGTGCCATCACTTTTAACAGTAGTATCAAACTACTCAGTGCAACCCCCGATATAGGGAGCTGTATCCCTGAAAGCTTTAATTCACTTCCATACTGTGATCTCGGCGACCTCGCCAGCGGCGATTCAATCACTATTGTTGCGTTGGTATTGCCACAGTTAGCTGGCCCCGTCACTCATCAGGTGTACGCATCATTTAATGGCTACGACCCCATTATGAGCAACAACATTGCCGAGATAACAACCGTCGTGGCTGCCGATGCAACGCTCTCCATTACGACCATTGATTCACCAGACCCTGCTTTTCAAGATGCCGATATCCTGTATAGCTTTACAGTCTCTAACAGTGGCCCATCAACCACGCATAACACTCAATTCATCGTAACGTTTCCAGTCGGTATATCACTTAGCTCAGCCAGCGGAGCATCACCACTCTATTGCTCAGGTGCAGCGACGGTGACTTGTGACCTCGAATCGCTTACTCCTGGTTTCCAAATCATAACGCTCGTTGCCAAGGCTGAGTTCGTCGGCACTTATACCGTTAATGCTTCCGTGACCAGTAGTGAGACGACTACCCCGGCCACGGATGTCGAACTCACCCAGGTAAACCCGCTACCAGCGTCACCTCCGCCTGTCGCAGACCTTTTAATCAACATCGTTGAAGCCGCAGACCCGGTTGTCGTTGGCAATACCATTACCTATAACATTACTGCAACGAATAATGCTGGCCCTAATGTCGCGCAAAATACCATTGTCACCGTCACGCTACCTAGCACTACCCTGTTTATTTCGGCTCCATCAAACTGCTCTCATAATGGCGGAATTGTCACCTGTAATGTTGGCGCGCTGGCAATCAACGCCTCTACGAATATTGCCATCTCCGTCCAAACAACTCGTGAAGGTACTTTTAGTGCTTATGCGACAATCAGTGACTCTGTAGGCAATGACCCTGAACTCACAAATAACACCATGTTACAGACGACCAAGGTCAATGCAGGCGGTGGCGGCAGCTCCACCAGCCCTAGGCTAAACAGCGGCGGCGGGAATACCACTCTATGCGAACTCGGGATACTGCTATTCGCCGTGATCATGTTATTTTATAGACGAAGAGTGTAACTACTCAGCAAGTAGTCAAAATTAACAGTGGCTGCTCAGATCGCCCATGAAATCTGCCAGTTCAAGGCGAAAAATGTGAGTTTACACGTGTAAATGATCATTTTTTAACGCTGAACGGGTGGATTTCATGGGTTAACTGAGTAGTTACCGAAGAGTCAGTTATAATCCCACACTTGTTGACAAATCCAGACACGCCTATAGGTGAATTACCTACAAATCCTGCACAACCCATTGGCTTATTCAGCATATTAATATATACTGAACTACTATGGAAAAACGAAACGAAAATAAACGCTACATCGCAGCTTCACACAATCTGCGTTCAATCTCTCACCCACTAAGATTGGCAGTACTTTGTGAGCTAACCAAAGGCCCCAGGAACGTCACCGAACTGCTATCGGTCACAGGGGTGTCTCAACCCAATCTTTCACAGCACCTGGCAAAGCTACGGATGTCAGGTGTCGTCACTAATGAACGAAGAAACCAGCACGTTTATTACAGCATCGCCAGCCCGCTCATCACCGAAGTGATTAAGAATCTTCGCGACATTTATAAATTAAGTATAAAGTAAGTATCTCCCTACACCGTACACCGTAGGAAAATATAGCGACACACTGAACCTATAATCAGCATAAGATGACTCTGCTTTACTGATCCTGGCTACGATTAACACCCTAATTACCGCACATACATCGTGCGTCGACATCCACTTACAGATCAAGGCACACAAGACTCAGTGAGCCTCTCCTCTTTTAGCCAACAAATCCCTCACCATATAAAGCGCGGCAATACTACGCGCCTCAGTACAATCGTCTCGCCGCAACAACTCATCCAGCTTTGAAATTTGCCACGGCACAACCTCTATCACCTCTGGCTCATCGCCAGGCAATCGCTGCTCATATAACAACTCAGCCAGAACAACATGCGTCTGCTGGCTCGAATATCCAGGCGCGGAGGTCAATCCCTTAAGCAAGGTCAGTTGCCTTGCCCCATACCCCACCTCCTCCATCATCTCCCGGTTTGCAGCATCCAGCACATCTTCATCCGCTTCAATCCGCCCCTTTGGCAGTGCCAGCTCATAACGGTCTACACCCGCCGCATATTCACGTATCAACAACACCGTTTCATTGTCGATCATTGGCACCGCCAATACTGCACCAGATGAACTCGCCTTAAGGCGCTCATACTGCACACAAACCCCATTAGAAAACGCCAGGTCAAGCGCCTCCACCTGAAACAGGCGCGTTTTTGCGACTGTTTGAACATTTAATATTTGTGGTTTTTTGGGCATCACCAATCCTTTATCATAACCGCGATCGGGTACCACAGTACCACTACTTTTCTTGATATCAACCCTACTAGAGCATCAAAAATGGTCAACTGGAATGAGATACAAAATGTACTGCTAGATATGGACGGCACACTACTTGACCTCCATTTCGATAACTATTTTTGGCGCGAACATCTTCCCACGCGTTACGCTGAAAAGCACCACATCGAACTCACCGAAGCAAAATCCCATCTTTTCTCTCGCTTTGAAAAGGTCGCAGGGACCATACAATGGTACTGCCTTGATTACTGGTCCGATGAACTAGAGATGAACATTGTTTTTCTAAAAGAAGAGATCACCCATCTAATAGCAGTACACCCATATGTAATCGACTTTCTCAGGGCGCTGAGACGCTCAGGCAAGCACATCGCACTGGTCACCAACGCCCATCAAAATAGTCTGGCACTAAAGATGAAACACACCAGCATTGGCGAATACCTTGATGCAGTGATCTCATCACACAGCATTGGCCTGCCCAAAGAAGACCCAGCGTTCTGGCTAAAACTGCAAAAACAGCTACCATTCAAAGCGGAATCGTCACTATTAATTGATGACAACACCACCGTGCTGCGCTCAGCAAAGCGCTTTGGCATTGCCCATCTGCTTGCGATAAAAAGCCCCGATAGCAAACAGCCACCTTGCGATCACGGTGAATTCGAAGCCATTCAAAGCTTCCTTGACATCACACCACCCCGGCGAAGTAGCTAGACTATTTCCCCCAACGCTTATAACGTTTCTTACAATACTTCAATAACGCATCATAGCCATCAAAAAACAACTCAAAACCATTCTCTGCTGACTCATCCAGCTCGCAATAATCATTGCTATATTCACGACAGACTTGTGGGCGTGTATCATAGATACCACAGATACCACCCTTTCCAAGGTGCATACAGATATTATTGATCAACAAAAACCAGCCATCTTCATCTTTATAAAGCTGCACATCACGATGCGCTAGCTGCCACAACAGGTGATCGAAATCCTGTTTAGAGCGCGGTGTATCTACCTGCTGTGTAATATACGTACAGCACTTTGAATTGGTACAATAGCTACACTTAGTCTCCGGCGTAACATCAGCAGGAACAATTGAAACCGTCTTTCTACCCATGATAATGCACTAACCCTTATGATGATACTGACACATTGTGATCCTGATTGTGAACCAAGTCACCACAGAATAACAGCGCGCTTACTCATACAAGCAGACGCAAGAATAAATCCAGGAACAGCACGATGATCAATATCATCACCGCACTACAATGCGAAGCTCGCCCACTGATTGAATATTATAAGCTGCGAGGCAATGCCCGGCACAGTGCATTTCGCTGTTATCACAATGATGAAATACAATTGATCGTCAGTGGCATCGGTAAATTAGCCGCCGCCACTGCCACCACCTATCTCGCCGCAAGCACACTTGGCGCAACTTCCTGTGCATGGTTAAACCTTGGTATTGCAGGCCATGCTAACAAAGCCACTGGAGTACCATTACTGGCACATAAACTCATCGATAATGCCAGTGAACAACAGTGGTTTCCCGGTATTGTAATGCCCATTTCATGCGATATCGATAAACCTGAACAAACGTACCACAAAGAGACGATGGTCGATATGGAGGCCAGTGGCTTTTATGCCGCCGCCGCCCGCTTTCAGAGTTGCGAGCTGATTCACTCACTAAAAATTATTTCTGATAACCAACAACAGACACTAGAACAGATCACTGAAAAAACAACGACAGCTATGATTAACGACAATATGGCTACGATTGATTCAATTATTAATCCTCTACTTGAACTCAGTTCACAACTAAACACTATCGAACAGGTACCAGCAGAGATGTATGATTTTATGGCGCAATGGCACTTTACTACCTATCAACAAAATGAACTACGCCTCCTGCTTCGACGCTGGTACGCGCTGTCATTAACCAACAAACCATCACACCATGACTTTGCTACTCACACAACAAGCAAAGCCGTACTAAACGCAATTAAACACTTTCTCGATAAGCAGCCCATCTCTTTTAATACTAAGGTTATTCAATAATGCATCGCCTTATTTATATTGAAGAAGAAGTAGCAGATCACCCCCGTACAAAAGAAATTTGTGAACGCTTTCCAAAGGCGACGAAAGTTTACTGCAAATACTACGGCGAGGTCTTCAACCGCAAAGGGCAAAACTTTCGCCTGCAGAAGCAACAACCCGCGCTAATTCTCGCGCGTAAACATAAAAAACATGTGCTTAATGCACCCGATGGATACGGCATCGGTGGCCGACATAATTACTATTTTTCACACATGCTCAACTGCGTCTACGATTGTCGTTACTGTTTTTTGCAGGGCATGTACCGTTCCGCAAACTATGTCATCTTCGTCAATTATGAAGAATTTCAACAAGCGATCATTGAAACTGCGGCACTACATCCTGATGAAGAGTCATGGTTTTTTTCTGGCTATGATTGCGACAGCCTTGCCTATGAGCCTGTTACAGACTTCACAAATCATTTCCTCCCGACCTTTTCCCAACTGCCAAATGCACACCTTGAGCTCCGCACCAAGAGCCTGCAAATTCGTACGCTTCTAAAATTAGAGCCGATTAAAAACTGTGTTGTCGCTTATAGCTTTACCCCCGAAACGATATCAAAGGCACTTGAACATGGCGTGTCGTCTGTTGAAAAGCGTATCGAGGCAATGTTCAAACTGCAACAACATGGCTGGCAACTTGGGCTAAGATTTGATCCAATGATTTACCAGGAAGGGTTCGAAGAGATCTATAAAAACCTGTTCGAACAAATTTTCTCACGCCTCCCCGTTGACAGTATTCACTCAGTTAGCCTAGGTACATTGCGCACACCAAAGGTATTCCATCAAAACATGGTAAACCTTTACCCCGAAGAAAAACTCTTTGCAGGCCGCTTCGATGAAAATCGCGGTATGATCACCTATCAGAAAGAACTCGAAGAACAGATGACCCGTTTTTGCTACGATCAACTCATGCAATACATTCCACAAAGTCTTTTCTTTGCCTGCACACCACCCGAATAAAGAGAGCCATAGCCCAATGAAATTGAGTGCTCGAAAAATATTAATCACCGGCGCAAGCTCAGGCATTGGCCGGGAAGCCTGCAAAAGACTGCTTAACGATGGCCACCAGGTGATTGGTATTGCACGTGACTTCAGCAAGTTCCCATGTGATGACGATGCTTTCACCCCCATCACCATTGACCTTGAAGCTGTTGAGACATTACCAAAACAGCTCCAAACACTCGCGAAAACACAAAGTAACGTAGATGCAATTGTCTGCTGTGCTGGGCGCGGCCAGTTTGGTTCACTAGAAGAGTTTTCATATGAGCAGATCCGCTCACTGATTGATCTAAATTTTATCAGCCAGGCCTTTATTGCGCGCACCTTCCTGCCCATTTTGAAGCAACAACAAAGTGGCACACTTATTTTCATCGGCTCTGAGGCTGCTCTCAGGGGTAGCCGCAAAGGCAGCATCTACTGCGCCAGTAAATTTGCAGTGCGCGGCCTTGCGCAGGCATTGCGTGATGAGTGTAGTAAAAGCGGCGTATCTGTCAGCATCATCAATCCCGGCATGGTGAAGAGCGAGTTCTTTGATGAACTCCCATTTAGCCATGGTGATGAAGAAGACAATTATTTACTGCCAGAAGATGTCGTCGATGCTATTGCGCTCATCATTAACGCGCGCGGCAGCAACGTAATTGACGAGATAAACCTTTCACCACTCAAGAACGTGGTGCAATCAAAACCAGTCAACTAAAATTTGTAGCGCCCGAATGATCTCGGACGCTTCTTAAACAGATCAAATACTGCGGTCAAATTCTTTCACAAAACGCGCATCAAATGCTTCACGCGTATATGAATGCTGCTGCGTGCCGTGATGCTCAATCTTGATACCACCGGCAAGTGATGCCAGGTGACCGGTCGTTTCCCAATCCATATCATTCATCAAGCCGTGTAAAAGACCGGCGCGATAGGCATCACCACAACCCGTTGGATCTGCTAACTGAGAAGTTTTAATAGCAGGGATTTCAATGCGTTTCCCCTTCGTGTAAATATGTGAACCTTCGCCACCGAGAGTAACGATCAATGCCTCAACACGCTCCGCTATTTCATGCGGTGACTTGCCAGTACGCTGCTGTAGCATCTCCATTTCATAATCGTTAACGGTCAGCCAGCTCGCCTGTTCAACAAAGCGCATTAAATCGTCACCATCAAACATCGGCATTCCCTGGCCGGGATCAAAGATGAATGGCACGCCCGCTTCTGCAAACTCTTTTGCATGTTCAATCATGCCATCACGGCCATCCGGCGACACAATGCCAATCGAGGCAGCCGATGCATCGGCTACATGATTTTCATGAGACATGCTCATCGCACCGGGATGAAAGGCTGTGATCTGATTATCATCAAGATCAGTAGTGATGAAGGCCTGGCCGGTATAACTATCACCAATCACTTTGATGTGCTCTCGGCTAATACCACACTTATCCATCCACTCAGCATAAGGAAAAAAATCACTACCGACAGTTGCCATCGGCAATGGATCAGCACCTAGCAGCTTGAGATTGTAAGCAATATTACCCGCACAACCACCAAACTCACGCCGCATATCTGGCACTAGAAAGGAGACATTCAACATGTGCACCTTATCGGGCAATATATGGTTTTTGAATTTGTCATGAAACACCATGATGGTGTCGTAAGCGTAAGAACCACAAATCAGTGCTGACATTGTATTTCCTTTTATTAAATTAACTTTTGATTTTAGTCACGTCACTAGCCAACCATCACTAGCAACCACACCACAAAAACGTTTATTAATGCGATAAATACCGCGCCTGAAGCAATGTCTTTGGCTCTCCCAGAAAGCTCATGTTGCTCGCCACCAAAACGGTCAACAACGGCTTCTATCGCTGAATTCACCAACTCAACAATCAATACCAACAACAGACTACCAATCAATAATGCTCGCTCAACACCGTTATCGCCTAGCCATAAGGCAAGCGGCGCTAGAATTAATAATAAAGCTAACTCCTGGCGAAACGCCGCTTCATTTTTGAATGCCGCCTTTAAACCTGCCACCGAATAACCGGCAGCAGCAATCACTCGCACTAATCCTTTTTTAGCTGGCTTGCTCACTGGATTTCCACACAATATCCAGTTCACGCGCGGCACGTACATCATCAAGCCTGCGCGAAGGCAAGGTATACGGCGCCGCCTTCACCATATCGGCCTGCGTTTCTGCTTCAGCCTGTATCTTCGCCATCGCATCAATAAAACCATCCAGGGTATCTTTATCTTCTGTCTCTGTTGGCTCGATCAAAAAACACTCCGGCACTAACAGAGGGAAGTAAGTGGTGGGTGCATGGTAACCATAATCAAGCAGACGCTTTGCAAAGTCCATCGCTGAAACATCCAGTGTTTTCGCCTGACGTTTTAGTGTAACGATAAATTCATGCGTTGCACGACGTGATGGAAATGCCAGATCAAACCCTTTCTTCTGCAGCTCCGCCATCATGTAATTGGCATTCAATACCGAATACTCTGCAATACGTGGCATTCCCTCACTGCCAAGCAGACGTGCATAAATATAAGCACGCATTAAAACGCCCCCATTACCGGCAAATGCGGAGAGCTGACCGATGCTTTGCGGGCAATCTTTCTTCGTTAACCAGCGATATTGCTCACCATCGTAACCAACCATCGGCACGGGCAAGAAGGGAATCAAGCGTTCACTCACTCCGACAGGCCCGGCACCCGGGCCACCGCCGCCATGTGGCGTTGAAAAAGTTTTATGCAGATTCATATGGATCACATCAAAGCCCATATCACCCGGCCGCACTTTACCCAGGATCGCATTCAGGTTCGCGCCATCATAATAGAGCAGGCCACCGGCATCATGGACGATCTTTGCAATCTCAGTAATACGACGCTCAAACACACCCACTGTTGATGGATTGGTTAACATAATACCCGCGGTCTGTGGGCCAACCACCTCTTTTAAGGCTTCGATGTCGATATCACCATCGGCCTTGGTCGGAATCTCTTTTACCTTATAACCACACATCACCGCCGTCGCAGGATTGGTACCATGTGCGGCATCGGGGCAGATCACTTCACAACGCGCTGTGTCACCACGCGCATCATGGTAGGCACGGATCATCGCCATGCCTGCAAATTCACCCTGAGCACCTGCCATCGGCGTGAGCGAGACCTCTTTCATGCCGGTCACTTCTTTCAGAATCTCTTGCAATTCATACATACAAGACATAAAACCCTGGCCCGTTTCAACGGGTGCAAGCGGATGATAATTTAAAAAACCCGGCAACATCGCTAACGTATTACAGGCACGCGGGTTGTACTTCATGGTACAGGAGCCGAGCGGATAGAAATGGGTATCGATCGAAAAGTTCTTTTGCGACAGACGTGTAAAATGACGCACCGCCTGCATCTCTGAAACTTCGGGCAACATCGGTGGTGACTCACGCAATAACGATATTGGAATCACACTGCTAGTTGATGACTCGCGCGGTGACTGACAGTCGTTGGTGCGCCCGCGATGCGACTTCTCAAAAATCACGCCATCTTGGTGGCTAGTGAGGTTACTATTCATTTCGTTGCTCATGCTGCACCGCCTTTAAGCTTGCTCATCACACGACTCAAGGCATCTCGATAAGCGGTGATGTCCGCTGCTGTTTTGGTTTCAGTAGCACAAACCAAAATCGCTTCACCTAATACGGGATAGTCAACACTTAGATTAAAACCGCCCAACACGCCATCAGCCATTAATGTATTAAGCACATCCGCAGCGGTAACACCCTCAAGCTTAATCACAAATTCATGAAAAGTGGGCGATGAAAATGCCATCGTCACACCTTCAATGGCATTCAACTGAGCAGCCAGCTTCTGTGTATTTTGGTGTGAACTATTGGCCACCTTATTCAAACCTTGCGCACCTAGCAACGTCATATAAATCGTTGCCGCCGCCACTACCAGCCCTTGGTTGGTGCAGATGTTCGAGGTCGCCTTGGAACGTCGAATATGCTGTTCACGCGCCTGCAGTGTCAATGTAAAACCAGGCTTACCATCGGCATCCACGGTACGTCCAACAATACGGCCTGGCATCTGTCTTACATGTTTCAAATTACAACACATAAAACCAAAGTAAGGCCCACCACCGGCTAATGGCACACCTAATGGCTGCCCTTCACCACACACAACATCAGCGCCCAGTTCACCCCACTCACCCGGTGGTGTTAACAGCGCTAACGACGTTGGGTTAACTACCGCAATCACCAACATGCCGTGCGCATGCGCCCAATCAGTCAATGCATTCACCTCTTCCAGCACCCCAAAAAAGTTAGGCTGTGGAATCACCAGTGCCGCAACATCACCGGGCTCAGCAGGCAGTGAAGCAACATCAATGCAACCGGCATCCAGTTGATAATCAATCAGCTCTAATGTGACGCCCTGATTTTCAACGATAGTCTGCACAACTGAACGGTAAGTCGGGTTAACAGCAGCAGGCATCAAAATACGTTTTGATTTTGACTTGCGATTTGCCCGCACCGCCATCAACACCGCTTCGGCCAAACCAGATGCGCCATCATAAAGCGACGCATTAGAGGCTTCCATTCCAGTCAGGTGCACCATCATCGTCTGGTATTCATAGATTAGCTGTAATGTTCCCTGACTCGCTTCAGCCTGATAGGGGGTGTAGGCAGAGTAGAATTCACCGCGCGTGACTATCTCCCAGATCGCTGCAGGAATATGATGCTCATAAGCACCCGCACCAATAAAACAGAGTGGCTGTGGACCGCTGGCACGCTCATGCATCAGGCGAGACATCTCCATCTCGTTCAGTCCTGGCGGTACTTTATCTAATGAACCAATACGTAACTCAGCGGGTATTTCATCAAACAAGTCTTCGATATCATTAACGCCAATCGACGCTAACATCTGTTTTACATCTGTTTCTGTATGGGGGATAAAAGGCATGGCTCAAAGACTTAATTTTATTCTATTAAAAACAGACAAGGCACTCTAAGGGTAGAGTGCCAGCATAAAGGATTCTATTAATCCAGGTGATTATTACGCTTGATCATCATTAGTGGTCGTCGTCACGACTCAATTTAATATATTCATCTGCGGACATCAGCACCGCTAACTCACCAGGGTCTGAGGCCTTAACAGTAAATAACCAGCCATCACCATAAGCATCTCGATTAACCAGATCGGGGTTTTCAACCAGCTCCTCGTTTACCTCGACCACTTCACCACTCAGTGGACTATAAACATCAGAAGCGGCCTTTACTGATTCAACAACGGCACACTCATCTTGCGCGCTCAGCGCCTGACCAACCTCTGGTAACTCAATAAAAACCATATCACCCAGCAAATCTTGTGCATGGTCACTAATACCAACCCGATAGGTGTCATCACTCACCAATTCAACCCACTCATGGGATTTTGCATATTTCAAATGAGACGGAGCATTACTCATAGTCATTCCTTACAAATTACGGTATCTACCAACAAAATCCACATCCACTATTCGAAGCAGGCCTTACCATGTCGAACAAACGGCGGCTTAACCACGCGTGCAGGCAACTGTTTGCCGCGCATCTCAACCAGTACCTGCCCTGAAACATCATAAGGAACACGTGCAAATGCAATCGCTTTCCCCAGTGTCGGCGAGAAACTGCCACTAGTCACCTCACCTACCACCTGACCATCAACAATCACTCGCTGGTGGCCTCGTAATACACCACGATCATCCAGTATCAAACCCACCAACTTTCGTGCAGGGATAGCATTATACTGTGGTTCGAGGGCCGCGCGTCCAATAAAATTACGATCTTGCGGCTCCCATGCCACGGTCCATTTCAGCCCAGCCTCTAATGGTGAGGTCTCCTCATCCATTTCGGCACTATAAAGGTCCATTCCTGCCTCAAGGCGCAGCGTATCGCGCGCACCCAGTCCAACCGGGTGAACCCCTATTTTGTGTAATCTGCGCCAGAAATCGACCGCTTGATCTGCCGGCACCATCACTTCATAGCCGTCTTCACCGGTGTAACCTGTACGAGAGATAAAAAACCCCTCTGATTCCACGGCATTAAATGGAGCGAGTGCTTCTGCCTTTTCTCGCTGCGCGGGACTTAACAGGTCATGCACCTTATTTCTCGCCTCAGGCCCTTGAACAGCCAACAGTGCAACATCAGTCAACTCTGTCACACTCACATCAAATATCACCGCATGGCGTTCAATCCACACCATATCCTTATCATGCGTTGCCGCATTCACCACCATACGAAAATAGGTTTCATCAAAATAGTAAACAATCAAGTCATCAACCACACCGCCCTGTTCGTTCAGCATACAAGTGTAGAGTGCCCGGCCAGGGCTCTTTAAACGATCAACATTGTTCGCGAGCAGATAACGCAAAAACTCTCGCACACGCTCACCCTTAAGATCAACAAAGGTCATATGCGAAACATCAAACATGCCCGCGTCCCCACGCACTTTGTAGTGTTCCTCAACCTGCGAGCCATAATGCAATGGCATATCCCAACCCGCAAAATCGACTACCTTTGCACCCAAATTCAGGTGCTCTTGATAAAGCGCTGTTTTTGCACCCATCGGTTACTCCCCATCACTAAACAATAATGGGCATCAAGCACTATAATAGCGGCGTCCTGCCACCGTTGGTTACACTGTCGCTGATGCCACCATACCCATCTAAAGAGCCTGTCAAATACCCTTCATACCAATAAAACCGCATCCAATATAACCGTCACTTCATTGAATTCCAAGTGCTTTTTATATATGGGATTTATCCAGCATCAACGTGCACGTTCTGCCCTCATCATTATCCATAAAGCGGGCAGCGTGCCAAGTATCAACATGAGCGCCGCAGGTGCGGCTAGCTCTAACATCTCCTCACTCGATTCGATCCAGATACGCACTGGCAACGTGTCATAACCAATCGGGCGCAAAATCAGGGTAGCGGGCAGCTCCTTTATCACATCGATAAACACCAACACCCACGCAGTCACCATGCCACCGCGGATCATCGGCAGCGTTACCCGCCATAAATTTTCTAATGGTCCAGCCCCCAGGACCCGCCCAGCCTGCTCAATCGATGGTGTTAACTGCTGTAGTGCGGCCTCCTGAGACTGCACCGCTAATGGTAAAAACCGCACCACCAGTGCCATTAACAACACCGCAAGTCCACCATAGAGTAGCGGCATTTGCGTCAGCACAAATGTGATCACACCCAACGCCACCACCGGCCCGGGCAACACAAAACCAATGCTGGATAGATGTAAATAACAGGAACTCAACCATGAACGGATACGTGAGTGATAAAGCGCCACCGGCAGTGCCACCACCACCGTAAAGGTGGCGGCAACAAATCCCAGTACGAGTGAGTTGCGGGTGTAATCCCAAAACTCAGCGCCTATCAGATCCGCGCGCCACGCCTGCCAACTCCAATGCAACACCCACACCAGCGGCAATATAAATGCAAACAGCGCAATCAAACCAAGGCAGGCCCAGATGACCACCAATTCACGCCCACTCGCTTTTCGCGCCTGAAATTTTCGCGCGCGACTACTGCTGAAGTAACGCTGTCGATTACGGAAAAATCGTTCCAGCACCAGGAACATCAGGCTCATCGTCACCAGCACCAGGCTAAGCCCTGCCGCTGCCTGGTTATCCATCCGCCCTTCCATCTGCATGTAAATACTCAGCGTAAATGTCTGAAACTGCAACATGCTAACCGCACCAAAATCGGAAAGCACATGCAATACAACCACCGCCAAGCCCGCAGCCAGTGCCGGGCGAAGCAGTGGCAACTGCACTCGCCAAAACACCTCAAATGGGGTTGCTCCCTGCATTCTGGCAGCCTCTTCCATGCTGGGGCTAGATTGCAACAATGAGGTACGCGCTAACAGAAACACATATGAAAACCCCGCCAACGAAAGAATAAAGGCGGCTCCCCAGCCGGTATAGATATCGGGAATCGCCACTGAATCACCAAAGAGCATCTGCCACGCCAGCCCCAGCCACCCCTCGTCAGAAAGTAGCGACGTATAGATATAGGCAAACACATAAGTCGGGATCGCCAGCGGCAACACCATCAACCAAATTGCTAATGTACGGCCGACAAACTCTCTCCGTGCGATGAGCCACGCCGAAGAGACCCCCAACAGCAGTGAACCGACGGCAACCACGAATCCAAGCCATACGGTATTGGCCAGCAAATCGGGCAGGCGTGTATCCCATAGAGCAACCCAACGCTCACTTGAAAGCTGGAAACTGCTATAGATGACAAAGAGCAAAGGGATAGCCGCCATTAAGACGACTACCCCCGTTACACCAGATAGTATTGAGAACCGTTTTATCACAAGTGGCTAGTCTACCATTCCCGCGCACCCATTAAGGCATACCAACAGCCTCCAGCAGATCAATCGTCGCATTTCGCTGCTTGCCCAGCGTTGCCATCTCAACAGCGGAGGCGCGCATCGTATCTGCCGCAGGAATCACCGCTGAAGCGGCTACATCGCTGCGTACAGGATATTCACGGTTCACTTCAGCAAACAGCTGCTGTCCCTTTTCTGAAACCAGGTACTCAACAAACTGAGTGGCAGCTGCGGATTTCTTTGAATATTTGCTAACGGCAATGCCAGCGACATTCCATGCAACACCTATCTCACCATCAGCCTGATCTGGCACAATCACTTTAATTGGAGCATCAGGTTTTTTATCCAGATAGCGATAGATATAGTAGTGATTCACTAGCCCTACCGCGCGTTTGCCGCTCGCGACTGCCTTGACCACTTTGCTGTGTTTATTAAAGGTACGGCCACCCGCATTTTTCTTCACACCTGCTAGCCATTGACGTGTCTTTTCAACACCGGCAGCTTCCATATACACAGTAACACCCGCAATAAAACTGCCGTTACCACTATGAGTCACCGCAATACGATCTTTTAATCTCGGATCGGCGAGATCAAACACCGACTTTACAAAGCTTGTATCAACCCCAGTATTGACAACTAATACCCGAGCTCGTGCAGACAAACCAACCCAAGTATCATCTTCAGCACGTAGTTGTGGATCAATCACATCAACAATGTTTTTAGGTAGCGGCTGAAACAAGCCCATTTGATTACCCAATTGAAGGTTCCCCGCATCATTACTCAAGTAGAGATCAGCGTGAGTACGCTCACCCTCAATCTTTAGTTTATTCAGTAAGGCTGTCGACTTTGCACTGTGCAAAATAACCTTAATACCTGTCTCTTTGGTGAACGCTTTTATGACTGGCTTGACGAATTTATCGCTGCGGCCAGAATAAACCACCAGTTCATCATCCGCCGCCTGCACCACCGGCATCGCCATCATCACCCCTAACAGGGTCACACCCAGCTTCTTTAACATTTTCATTGCCTGACTCTCACAATAACAAAATCGAATAAAACACATTGTTTTTAAGGTAAATTAATGATAATTATTCTCATTCTCAATTGCAACTATTTTATCATCTTACGCTCAAAGTGCACCAAGCCCCCTATTATCCAGAAGGAGACCTTTGCACAAGACAGGCGCGAAAAAAGCTAACTGGAAACGCATGGTGTACTGAGAAAAGCGCAGATTAAAATTGGCGATCACCCGTACTGGCACGCATGACCCACATTGTTACTTACTTTGAGACCTTTGCACGAGCAGTGATTTTGTACTCTGGTGCCAACAGTAGGCGTTATAGGCAAGGCAAAAGCGCACAGAATAAGGGATTTATCGTTCTAAATAACCGATGAAACCGCTTTTAACGCCGCCAGAGGGCAAAAGAAAATCGTGCAAGGCTCACTTTGAATCTTTTTCTTCTGGCTGCTCACTTGCCTGTGGTGATGCCGACGCCTGTTCCGATACAGAAGCTGAAGTCGATGTTTGAGTCGATGCCGTTTGTTCGCCTTTCTTCACCTGTTTTTCTTGCTCATTCTCTTCTTCCTCATCATCATCGTCGTCAGCCAAAATCACGTACTTCATAAAGCTGTATGCAATGAGCGCTGTCATCGAGATAAAGACCACGGGGAATATCCACTGATACGGTAAATCAAACAGCGCCATCGTTTGTTGTTCCACACGACTATCCTCTATCAATACACATTGACTCGTTAGGTTGAAGCAATCATCAACCGCTCTGGTAATAGTAGTCTGTTTACCTTTAAACAACCACCCTACATAAGCAGAGAGCGAAAATACGATCAAATAACAAGGTTAATATAGCAATTACAACCTAGCGATTAAGTTGTGTCACAATGGCCATATGTATGACTTTATCCTGATCCTTCATTTTCTCGGCCTGGCGATGGGTGCCGGCACCTCTTTCTATATGCTCGGATTAGCACTGCACTCACGCCGCTTAAAAGATCCCGAAGCAGCCAAAAAAATCATGCTAGGGGCAGGTGGCACCATTTCTGGCGTTGGCCTTTTGGGATTGATACTACTGCTCGCCAGCGGCTACTTTCTATTGCTGCAGTCCGACATTGATATCAACACACTCAACTGGGCCTTCTGGATGAAGATGGTGATGGTAGCAGCAATCCTCTTTTATACCGTCACAATGAAAGTATTCGCCATCAAAGCAAAACGAAGAGAAGGCGAAGAAGGGATTGCGGCAATGAAAAAGATGAAACGCTTCGCACTAATCGGGCCGTTTTTCGCTTTTTTAGTGATTAGCTTTGCAGTATTGGCTTTTCGTTAGCCCAGGGTACTCCCATCCAGGGAGACTCCTTATTAGCCGTAAGAACTGGTATTCAGTGCCAGTGTTAGAAGCGCAAAATCCAGCGCCAACCTGTCTGGCATGATCGCAATAACCAAAACCAATAAATTGAGGCCTTTGCGCTTATCTTCGGCATGTTTTTAAAGCGCTTCTGATCTGGAATATGAGTCTGGCAGATTCAACCCTGAAGTGCATAAAAACTAAAGTCTGAACGTAGTGCTTCAAAGAAAGTAATTTCACGAGGCACCCATAATAAGCTGGGCAACACTCCGAGATATCTTGATACGACCTGCCACTGATCCACCAATATAAAGTGTTTGATGCAACGATGGAAATCGCTGCAACTCTGATCCCATTGATTCTTGAACTTTCTCCTGTTGTTGGTTTGGTTGCCTTTCAGTTTACCCAAACAGGGTGAAGCTGGGGGGAAGGCTCAATGAGTATCAAAAAAATCCAGCGGGAATTTTCAGCGTTAGATACCTGAGATGAGCATGTCGATAGCACCAAGAATTTCGTAACGAGAGCTTTCCAAAGAGGTTACTTCGGTTTTTAGAATTGAGCTTGGAACCGAGGTCATTTGGTGAGTAAGTAATACAAAATCACCTTCATCAAGGTGGATGACTGGGCACAATTTTTTTGCATCTGTATGGTTCAAAGCACCGTGCGGAGACAAAGGAATTACCAGGCGAGAATTTAAATCACTGAGCAATGAGTTTTGAACATCAATGAAATAGGGGTAAGTATCATTTGATGCACTATCTTCATTTTTGTAAAGTGTAAATTGGGTCATTAGAAGTCTCGGTAGGCATCGGAGAACAAACCATTATTATTTGCTAATTCATTCAATTCATTAATGGCTTCTTTGTTATTTTTCAGCCAGTTATCACGTTCTGCTCGCCTCAACTCATCTTCAAGCGCATGTTCTAATGTAGCTGAAAGATTGATCTTTAATCTTCTTGCTCTTGAAAGTAAGTCACTGTTTATACTTAAGTTTGTGGCTTTCTTGGAAGCATTCTCGTCATATATTTGTGGCATAAAATTCACTCCATATAGCATATGCGCATTCCTAGTGCGCATAATAAATATAACAAAAGTAAGGGCATCTAACAAGGCCATTCAACTCGGACATACCTCCCGGTGTTTTTCAAGGTCGTTGTCGCTTTTTTTAATCAAGCAGCTTCTTTTGCGTCTTCCTTCTCCGGGTTCAAAGTCACATCACCGACCGGCACAGTAATAATAGGACATCCATCTTAATGAAAAACATTAACTCATTGAATTAAATTTATATTTTTGTGTTTTTTGAGATGGGTGTCTGGATAAGCTGAGCTGTTCGACAGCCCATGGGCTCACATTTGGCTGAAAAGGCCAATAAATGCGTTATTTTGTATATCTTCGTACAAAAAGGTAGACTGAAAATAACATATGGTGCAGCTAAAAGGGAATGGCGCTAAGTTAACGTACCTCATTGGGACAAGGCAAGTAAAAGCAACCCCCTATATATAGACACTGCGACTGAGTCCAACAGACATTTATGCGCCATGCTGCGCACAGCGGATAAATGCTTATAAGTTATGCAGTAAACACAAAAGAAGGTTACTTTATGAAATACTTAATTATTTACACTCACCTAAATCCAAACAGCTTTACAAAAGCTGTAGTAGATGAGGTTGAAAAAATCGCTATAAATAAAGCGCATGAAACAAAAGTTATTGATTTGTATGCTGATGAGTTCAACCCGGTTCTTAAATTTCCTGACATTCAGTACTCATTTATGGATGGAGAAGCACCGAAAGACGTAGAAATTTATCAGCAATATATTACTTGGGCAGATCGAATAATATTCGTGTACCCGTTATGGTGGCAACAAATGCCCGCAATGCTTAAAGGTTTTATTGATAGAGTATTTACGAATGGCTACGCATATATGTATGAAGAAAGCGGCCCAAAAGGACTGCTTGCAGGGAAGTCAGTACAGTTAATAATTAATACAGGCAACCCAAGTGAACTGCTTGAAAGAAATGGACTACACACAGCCGTTAAGAAAGTAAATGAAGAAGGTATTTTCGAGTTTTGTGGAATGACCGCTGAAACCATATTCTTTGGCGACGTGGCAATGGGTACTGACAATGAAAGAAAAGAGTATTTGAAAAGTATTGGTGAAATAATAGATTGAGTCATAGTCAACGATCATGCAGGTTAGCATGGCGTTCAAGCTGTAGGAAAACTCTTTAGAGTTAAAAACATGTGGATTTCGGTGTGCTAAATGCATTGCTTGCAGAGAGATCATGATACTCCTCATTATGAAAAACATCAGTGTAAGCCTTGTGGCTCACTTTTCAACCGTTGGGGTAGCTCAATTTTGCATTGTTGGTAACACTGGGCGTAGGCTCGCAGATTTGCGCTTAGACTTCTTTCAGACAGTCGATCACCCTTCCGCCTTTGCCATCTGCTAGTACTTTTTGATACTCATATAGAATTGCTTCCCAGATGATGTACAGGGGACTTGCGCGCCATCATTAAATTAGAAGCAAGGCTTATCAGACGTCTCTTCAAAACGCTTGATGCTAGAAATAATCTCTTCCTTCGCATCTTCAACACCCGCCCAACCTTCCAGCTTGACCCATTTATTCTTTTCAAGGTCTTTATAATGCTCAAAGAAATGGGCGATCTGCGCCAGCAGCTGCTGCGGCATATCGTCTGGCCCCTGCACATCTTTATAAAGCTCACATAGTTTGGTCAACGGCACAGCCAGCAGCTTGGCATCGCTACCCGCTTCATCAGTCATCTTCAACACACCTACTGGACGACATTTGATAACCGAACCACTGATCAGCGGCACTGGGGTCACTACCAATACGTCAGTCGGGTCTCCATCATCAGAAAGCGTATGCGGAATGTAACCGTAGTTGCACGGATAATACATCGCAGTGCTCATGAAACGATCGACGAACATTGCACCCGTCTCTTTATCGACTTCATATTTAACCGGATCACTGTGAGACGGTATTTCAATGATGACATTGATTTCGTCAGGGACGTTTTTGCCGCCAGTAGACACCCTATCCAGATTCATCGCGATATTCTCCACATGCAAAAAAGGGAAACATTATACATCAAAGGCCAAATAACAGGAGCCTAAAAACAGGTCGATATTGGATAAAAATAGTTTTTACGATGGTATTCACCGTCAAAAATCAGTTACTACGCCTGATTGCATATTCAAATATGCTCAAATCAAGGTTCGGCCCCCTTCTTGCCTGCAGTCACACTGCCTAATCACGTACTCGATTAGTTGTGCGCGCAATCATGCCCGTCACTGCAATCTGTACATCCGTTGCAAGCGTGACCGCTAATTGGTATCGACTACCTGTTTCCGATTTAAACAACAACGAGCCACGCTTAACCTGATCCATCTCAATCTCATTAAAATCATCACCGCGTTCAACCGCGGCGTGCGCGCTGCTGATAAACAGCACGACTATCAACCAGCCAAGTAACACCCGTGAAATAAACTCAACTATGTCACCCCAGGAATAGATAATAAACACAGAAGTCTGTTGCTCATGGCTATTTTTATTTCGATTCATTTTGCTAACCCTCAAATATCGTGAGCCAGTGTGCCCTCCATGGCATGATTGTTAACTCCATCAGCGCACCGGAATTTGTCTATCGATTATTAAACCCCTCAAACATGGCATTGGCAGGTGACAACACTGGTCAAATAAGGTGAAAAATGACGAATAATGGCAATGTGATCCTAGTGTGATCAAGACATATCACAAACTATGCCGGGTATGCTAATTTATCCTTAGCTTCAATAACCGAGACCCAATATGAGCAAACACATCACAATCGTTGAGGATGAAGAGGCAATCCGCAAAAACTACGTTGACATCCTCACCAAACAGGGCTATCACGTCGCAAGCTATGCCAGCCGCGCAGAGGCGGAACAAAGCTTCACTCAGCAGCTACCCGACCTGGTACTGCTCGACATTGGCCTTGATGATGAAATAGAAGGCGGCTTTGATCTCTGCCGTCTGCTACGACAACAGTCACCAACACTGCCGATCATTTTCCTTACCGCACGTGACAGCGATCTCGATATTGTCTCCGGTCTGCGCCTCGGTGCAGATGACTATCTCACCAAAGACATTAGCCTGGTGAATCTATGTGCACGCGTTGCTGCCTTTTTTCGCCGCATGGATGCACTGCAACAGCCGCAAGCGGAAGAGTCAGAATTAAAACGAGGCGAACTGTTATTAGATATGAACCGTTATAGTATTAGCTGGCGTGGCGAACCACTCGAGATCAGCCTAACTGAATTCTGGTTAATACATTGTCTAGCCAAGCACCCTGGCCATGTAAAAAGCCGCGAGCAATTAATGCAGGATGCACACATCGTGGTTGATGACACCACTATCACCTCTCACATCAAACGTATGAGAAAAAAATTCATCGCCATTGACAATAACTTTTCTGCCATCGATAGTGTCTATGGCATGGGCTACCGCTGGCTCGAAACTAATACCAGCTAATGGGTATTCGCGGTAAACTCTTACTGGCATCACTCAGTCTGCTGATCGTTCCATGGCTCGGGGCACAGTACATCCAGAACCTTGAGTCTTATCTTAGAGAGGCGCATGAAGAACAGCTCATCGACCGTGTCTCTATCATGGCGGCCGTAATGGGTGAACAGGAAAAACGATTAGTCGATCAAAACAATCAAGCCAATTTAGAGAATACTCCATCCCACCTCTATATAAGGCCGCTCAACACAGCGATTCAACTAGATGGCTATCTTGATGACTGGCGTCATTATCAAGAACGAGAGCAGCCATTAGGGGCAAGCAATGGTGACCTCAGTGTTTTACAGCGCATCGGGCACTATAAAGATCATCTCTACATCGTATTGCGGGTAACCGATGACAATGTCATTTACCGCTCACCCACCACCCTGCGCCTTGATCGCTCTGACCATATACGCATCAGCATGCTTGATCGTAATGGAAAGTTCAGGCGCTACCAGATAGCAACGATTACACCAGGATGGGTGCACGCCAACCTGATGCCATCGCATCAGAAAAGTAGCCCATTATCTCAGAATAATAGTGGCAACCGACCACTCAGGCCAGAAACCAATATCAAGGGTGAGTGGCAATTTAGCAAAGGTGGTTATACCGTTGAGTTACAAATCCCACTGTCCATGTTTAACCGCAGGCTGGCGATTGCCGTCGTTGATGTTGATGATGCCAATACCGGAAAGATTAAAAACCTCGTCGCCAATGGCAACACAGAACAGGCTCATGAACTCGGCACGATCGTTATTCCCACACCTCAGATGGAATCGCTCTTGGCTCGTCTGACGACACCAAAGAACCGTGTATGGATTGTCGATAACAACCAACGCGTCATCGGCATGACGGGTGATCTTCACCAGATAAGTAGTGAACAGCTTAAGCAACAAAACCTAGATGATACCTCTCTATTTTCAATATTAATGAAGCTCTTCTATCACATCACCCTTGAACAGCCCTATGATGGTTTTTCAGACCCACTATCATCCGCCTCAAGGCTCGATAATCCGGCTATTATTGCTGCACTTTCTGGCACGGCCAAAACTTACTGGCGTTCAACTGAAAATGAAAATATAAACATCACGATCGCTGCTCATCCGCTTTATCTAAACGGCATGATCGTTGGTGCGATTGTCATTGAAGAGAACAGCAGCAGCATTTTAATACGGCAAAACAGGGTCATTGAAGCAATGGTCAACATGGCACTGCTCACCTTTCTACTCACTTTTGGCGTTCTACTATTTTTTACCACGCGCCTTTCACTGCGCATTCACAAGCTACGTAATGAAGTTGATGCCAGTATTACTGATGATGGAAAAATTCAGCAGACTCAGATAAGTAATAAGGCGAGCGATGAGATTGGAGATCTTGGACGAAGTTTTTCAAGCATGTTAAAGCGCCTATCGCAATACAATCGATACCTTGAAACGATGTCGGGAAAGCTAAGCCATGAACTAAGAACACCCATCACGATTGTGCGTTCGTCTCTCGACAACATTGATAAAAGCAAACTCGATGATGAAAGCCTTACCTATATTAAACGCGCCAATGAAGGGGCCATACGCCTTAATAATATTTTGACTCGCATGAGTGAAGCAACACACCTTGAACAAACAATTATGCATGAGGCTCATGAACACTATGCTGCAGTCGATGTGATTGAGGCTTGTACTGATGGCTATCGTCTCGCCTATCCACAACAGGCATTTGAGTTTATTTGCAATGAAAGCGCTCGTATTAAATTGATAGCGGGTTCTCCAGAGCTACTGGCACAACTGATGGACAAGCTGGTCGATAATGCGACTGACTTCTGCAAAGATGATACGCCGATTACCATCTCATGCGAAGCAACCGATGGCACCCTCGCTATCACTGTTCATAATCCGGGACCAACACTAGCAGATGATATGCGTGACAGTCTGTTTGATTCGATGGTCTCGGTGCGCCAACATAAAACAGATTCACCACACCTCGGCTTGGGGCTATACATCGTCAGGCTGATTACCGAATTTCATCATGGGGTAATTGAGATACAGAATACTTATCATCCTGAAGGGGTTTCATTCAAATTAGCTATTCCGCTATCCCACCATCATTCCGCATAAACTGGAATTCAGATTCCAGCTAACAGCACTGGACCCCGGCCTGCACCGGGGTGACGGAAGTATAAATTTTTATCAGCACCTCCACTCTGGTCGCCATTTTTTGCCACTATTCATCCTGGATTAACCACTTCTCAAGCCCTCTCACACCACTCTTTGTCTGTTTAATGGACCTCAATCCATACAGGCACAAAACAATTGAGGAGCACCATCATGAATCGTCATCTACGTCTAATCACAACTATTACCCTGCCACTCTTATTTACTGTCGGCTGCGCCAGTACCGATAGTAAACACGTTGTTACGACTGACAGCGAGATCGATAACACCCTCACCGTCTCATCAGAAGAAGTTAATGTTAATGAATCTGTAAAACTCGCTATTCATAACATGGATAGCTATCTCAACAACCTAAAACAAGCGCAGGAACAAAAACAGCATCCAGAACCAAAAATAATGACTGATATCGAAAGACCGCTACCCATTAGCCCAACAGAGGAAATCATAGATATGACTGTATTGATTGTTGAAGAAGGTGTTGAGTTTAAAGCGCTGGCAGACAGACTCTCTGCCATTGAATCAAAAGAGATAGACCAACGGATTGAAATAGAAACCTTAACCACAACCGAGGCTAAATCAGAGCCAACGCAGGTAAAATTCTTCTTTGGCTTTAACAAAATAATCGTGAGTGATGCAGACAAAGCAATGTTAGATCAACATGCTACCTACCTACTCAGTAATAAAAATGTCGTACTCGTGATTAGTGGTCATGCAGATAACCGTGGTCACAAAAATTACAATCAGTATTTAAGCCTGTTACGTGCAGAGGCGATTGCGTCTGAACTAACCCGTGCGGGTGTACCTATGGGTCAACTACGCATTGGTGGCCAAGGTGACAACGTACCAATGCTAGATGCCAGCCACTGGGGTGAAAATCGTCGCGTCGAACTGCTGTATCGAGATGCACTGACACTCAGCAGTCAATAGCGTTCGTATGCCCCAGGGGGGAGATTCTCTTCACACCCCTGAGGTCTGTAGCACCGGTCTTTTGAGTAGAGCTTTTTTATCATCCACGCTATCTTTATTATTTCCTATTCTGACGCTAATACCTGTTAAAATTCGCTCTTTATCAATTCAGCTCTAAAAGCTAAGTAAAGAGATCTTTGAGCGAGCTGGGGTTTTGTTCTCTAGCAAGGCAAAAGCGCACGGAATGAGGAAGTTTATCGCTATAAATGACCGATTGAGTACGCTTTTAACACCGCTAAAGGACAAAAGAACGTAACTACTCAGCGAGTAGTCAAAATTAACAGTGACTGCTCAGATCGCCCATGAAATCTGCCAGTTCAAGGCGAAAAATGTGAGTTTACA
>QIJH01000191.1 GCA_003232725.1 Chromatiaceae bacterium
TTTGCTTATAGAGGCTTCCGGTAAAAGGGCTTGTTCAACAACCGGATAAGATCGTGGATCCCTTCGGTCTCACGATCTATCCTTATTCGTTGTGTGCAATTGGTGATCAATAGTGATATCTAGGCTGAGCCATAAGAAGGGGTTCAGAATCAACTTTATAAATGATTCTGTGCTCATCATTGATTCGCCTAGAGCAGTAAACGGATAAGGCAAGCTTAAGTGACTCAGGTTTACCGATACCTTCAGCATTAAAATTGCAGCACAAAAAAAAATATTTGAAAAATAAACAGTCATTATAAAAAAGTAGCGAGACCTTTGCACGAGAACTAGTTTTCGTTCCAGCAAGGCATCAATGATCGAAAAACCGAAGTTTACACGCAGTAAATGACTGTTTTGAGATCATTTATAACGCAGCTGGAGCGGAAAATAGACTCGTGCAAAGGTCTCGTAGCGTTTAAAATAGTGAATGAGTTAAAGCCAATCGCTATATATCCACACTAACCATTTAGCGCTAAGCCTATTCATCGTTTTCAGGTATACTGTGCAACCCTATCCTATCTGTGGAGATATTATGACTGAAGAAAAAAAACCGACGAGTGTAACCCGAGCATTATTGGCTAAAAAAGCTGCAATTGCTAGAAATCAAGTTCAACCACGATTCCCGAGTTCTAAAAAAGGGTTTCATAATAATGCGGAGCATGCTGCACGGAATTCTAAAGGCCAGCCTTAAACATAAGCGCTTATAGTCAGATAGAGCCTCCTTAAAAAGAAAAACATACAACAAAAACAATAAGATAGTGTTATATAAAGTATAATAAGTGCACAAAAACTAGCGATACCACCCCAAACAGCGTGCACCATCACCATGATTTGATATACCAGTGGAAACCAACTGTCGCTGTCTGGATTTGAAACCCCTTTCGAAACCACACTCGATCACAATAATCGCTGGGTCAAGCTTGCCCAGATCATCCTTGGGATGAATTATCCGATGCTTATTATTCGCGCTTCCACCATCATCATGGTCGTCCGGCAAAAGATGCACATTTAGTCATTGACGCAGTTATCATCAAGCACAAACTCTGCCTGAGTGATGATGAGACCATTGAGCAAACCCGAGAAAACCTCTACTAGTAAAGAAAAGGGGTCAATCCTATTGTATAACTAATAAAAGTTTTTCAATTTTTTGGTATTGGCGTTTGATTTTTTTATCTTCTAAACACGTCTTCGCATCATGAATAAGCCGGGAAACGCTGCCTGCATGACTGAGCCCAAACCCTTTCGCGATCTCTTTGAGCGGAATATCACCTATCTGCTGGCAACAATACATCGCTAATTTTCGGGCGTCATTCCGTTCCCTGCGATCGCCTCCTGACTTAATAATCTTTGACTCGCTCAATTTAAATATATCCGCAACTGTCTTAACAATGACCTTAAGGGATGGCCGATGCCGAAGTGTTGCTGGTACTTCGGTAGTATCTAGAATTTCATCTTTTTCATGTATAGATACCCGAAACGCTTTGTCGCCTAGTATCGCAGCCATATTCCCCTTGCTGTAGAAATGTTTTATCTCTTCGTCTATCCCCCTCTCTACATAGGATCGATAGCCCTTGTAGCGCTGCTTGTGTCCAAGCATTTGATACGTTATTTTTTGCTGCAACCATGTGGGCGTAACCGCTTTACCGATGTAGGCGGGATAACTCGACCATTTATAATCTTCCAGTATGATTTTACTCTTTTTAGTTTCTGTTGGATTACAGTGAATATAGCGTGACAATGGCAGTAAACAAGCATCCTCATCCACCAATATCGCTTTGTATCGCCCTCTAAACAAAGGACCATCAGTTTTTCTTAACCGATTATGCCGTTGAGTGTAGATACCATTGATATGTCGCATGATCCGCCCTAAGTTTGCGTTCGGGGTCTCGAGCATGAAAAACGGCATCAAACCGTTCGTGTGCTTCTTTTAAAGTATCTAGAAACAACTGGAAATAGGCATGATCGTGAAATATCGTCTGGCGACCACGCCCACGATTCATCACGTGGTAAAAGGCATTTTCGTATTCAATTCTGGGCGGGCGCGGCATGAAAATAGTATAAGGAAGCAAACTATGTTATGCAATAGCATTGCCCCCCTTACTTTTCTTATTTTTTAGCCGCATGAATTGGCGTGGCGCACTTATGACTAAAATCCGCGACTTAAATTCCGCAGTTAAGTCCTGCAAAGTAGCGTTATGTTTTTGATTAAAATAAAATTTCAGCGAATAGTATTCGCATCGCAAAGCTGTTGTCCGCAATCATCACCATGGCGCGAGCGGGTGTCACTCTTTAATCGTTTGGTCCTGGTTCGCTACAGCCAACGCCCACTGTGCCAACTCTGCTAATCATCGATTCAAATGATTGCTACAATCGCCCACGCGCATCGAGCATTGAAAAGCCGGTCAAGCCCGGCGACATCTCTTTGGTTAGCGCAATCACCTTAAATAGCTCGCCCATCTCATGTGGCATCGTTAATGTTTTCACCGCCTGCGCCTGCACCACCTGCTGTTCATGTGTTGATGTTTTAGCATTGTCGGCCAGCACATCCATCAAGCCTGCACCTAACAAAAAGTGCGCCTGTGAGGCATAACCAGCGACATCCATTCCTGCCTCGACCGCACTCTCTGCAATCGCAGTAAAATCGACATGCGCAGTGACATCTTGCAGGCCCGGCAGGATCAATGGGTCACTATGCGCCTGGTGACGGTAGTGGCACATCACGGTGCCCTCTTTACGCTCCGGAATATAGTATTCACGACGCGGAAAACCGTAGTCGATTAACAACACCAATCCTTGCTCAAGGACTGCCGCGACACTGCGCAGCCAATCAGTTGCGGCAAGGTTGATCTCTGACACATACCCCGCATCAAACTCATCCACTCCACATTCAGCCATAATATGTGCAGCGGCAGCGGCAAGGCGCGGTTCACTCAACGGACCATCGCACCAGGTGAAACGCTCACCATCCCATCCCACATAACGCTCAACAGGGTTTTCAGGATCAAAACGCACCAGGTGTATCGGCATCGCATCGAGCAGTTCATTGGCGAGTACTACCCCTTTAAAGCCTTCGTTCGGCAATGCATCGAGCCATATAATACGATCCATCAAATGCGGCAGTTCCTGCTGTAGATGCGCGTGTTGGCGTTCACGCAAATCTGCACTAAGGTCGAGGATAAAATAATGTGCGGGCAGGCAATCCAGTTTTTCCAATTCACGCAGCACCTCACAGGCCATTGCCCCTGAACCGGCACCTACTTCAAGCACATCGCCACCGCCGATATCGTTTAGCACCTGCTGACTCTGCCGTGCGATGCATTGTGAAAAGAGCGGTGAAATTTCCGGTGCAGTAATGAAATCACCCGCCGCACCAATCTTATGCGCGCCGGCACTGTAGTAACCTAAACCGGGCGTATGAAGAATCAGTTCCATGTAGCGAATAAAGGGGATCTTACCACCTTGCTGCTTAATCTCATCAATAATTAATTCGGCGAGCTGCGCACTGTGCGCGATGGTTTGCTCATCCAGCTCACCTATTCTTAATTGCCCTGCTTCAGAATTTGACCTGTTTCGGTTCACTTTGCTTTATACTCGTTAATGGTTGTGATACTGGCAATATCAGATGAGGGATCTGCCCTGTCCGCACCATTTTAGCAGAGTTATAAACAGGGGATACTGTGAACGATAATCGAGATGATCTTTCCGGAAAAGTAGCACTGATTACCGGCGCCGCACGACGTGTTGGCGCCGCCATGGCACGTACCCTGCACCGCGAAGGAATGAACCTGGCACTGCATTACCACACCTCCCATAAAGAGGCGCGCGCGCTGCAAAGTGAACTCAATGAAGGGCGTGAAAATTCAGTGGTATTGATTCAAGCGGACCTACTACAGATCACGAAACTAGCTGCAGTGGTTAAGGAAGCGACCGTTCGCTGGAAGCGACTAGATGTGCTGATTAACAACGCCTCTACCTTTTACCCCACACCGATCGGCACAGTCAATGAAACGCAATGGGACAACTTGATGGGCACCAATCTGAAAGCACCTTTTTTTCTCTCTCAGGCCGCAGCACGTCACCTCAAGCAGCAACGTGGCTGCATCATCAACATCGTGGATATCCACGGCGAGCGCCCACTCAAAGAACACCCGGTCTATTGCACTGCCAAAGCTGGATTGGTGATGTTATCGAAAGCACTGGCACGCGAGCTGGGGCCGGAGATACGAGTGAACGCAATTGCCCCAGGTGCGATCATATGGCCAGAAAACGGCATTGATGATGTCACCAAAAAGCGCATTCTTTCGCGCACTACCTTAAAACGACAGGGTTCACCAGACGATATCGCACGGGCCGCGCTGTTTCTGATTCGTGATGCAGGTTATGTCAGTGGACAGACCATCACGGTGGATGGCGGGCGTTCGCTTAGCGATTAACACCTCACCACTCAAACTCAACGGTGATTAACGGTTGCTGCGTCTGGTCAAACTGTTGCCACATCGCACTGAGACTTTTTTCGTTAACCGGATGAATGAGTTCACCTGAAAGTTCTGCTAATGGCCGTAACACAAACGCATTTTTTTCAATCTCATCGCGCGGCAGTTGCAGCTTTCCTTGTTGCAATACCACGTCATCATATAACAGCAGATCAATATCCAGTGTGCGCGGGCCAAAACTTGACAGGGTTCGATCTCGATGGTGTCTATCTTCAATCTGGCGTAGCGTCACAGCCAATGTCTCAATACCTAGCGCTGTTTCAAAACGGACGACGAGGTTATAAAAGGGATCGCCATCAAAACCGACCGCCGCGCTTTCATAGACGGTCGACATCTCCACATTTTTAAAGCATTCTCGCAGCGCATTCACTCCACAACGAATATTATGTTCTCGTTCAATATTGCTACCCACACCCACATGAATCAGGTGTTTAAAACTGACCGGGGACATTTTAGCCCTTTACTCCACGCTCAATGATCACACCGACGCCACTGGCACCGCGGATTGCACCAACCTTATCGAGCCGCACCCGCACCCAGAAGACACCAAACTCTTTAAGAATAATTTCAGCCACACGCTCAGCCAGTGTCTCGACCAGTTGAAAACTACTCTCTTCCACAAAGGTAATAATACGTTTGGAAAGCGTCTTGTAATCCAGCGTATCTTCGATTGCATCGCTGGCTGCGGCCTTGCGAATATCGGTCGCCATATCGAGGTCAAAACTGATGGTCTGTTTGATTTCGCGCTCCCAGTCAAAGATTCCGATGATGGTTTCGATCTTGAGGTCACGCAGGTAGATTATATCCATAAAAAAGGTCAGTATTTATAGGTGAATTAAGTCAATCTGAGGTGGTATCATACTAGGTTTTTCAGCAATCAATTCAGTTTAGCAGCATATAAACCAGTGCGACAATGATCACAGCCATAATCACCATCATCATCGCCTACCTGATAGGCTCGCTCTCCACCGCAATCATCGCCTGCAAGCTCACCGGCCTGCCTGATCCACGCGGTGAGGGCTCTGGAAACCCAGGCGCGACCAACGTGCTGCGCTTTGGCGGCAAAAAAATCGCTGTGGTTGTACTGCTGGGCGACCTGATAAAAGGATTGCTACCGGTACTCGGCGTGAGTCTGATGGGGGCATCACCGCTAGTGATCGCACTCACCGGTGCGGCCACATTCATGGGACACCTCTATCCCATTTTTTTCGACTTTAAGGGCGGCAAAGGGGTCGCAACCGCCCTCGGCGTGATCCTGGCGATCTCATGGCTGGCGGGGCTAACGGTACTCGGCGTGTGGCTGCTGGTCGCATTGACACTGCGCTATTCATCACTCGCCGCACTCAGCGCCTCGGTGGCGGCACCGCTGATCATGTGGCTCTATCGCTCTGATATCGAGCTCTTGATTATGATGATCGGCATGAGCATTTTATTGGTCTATCGCCACCAATCCAACATTCAAAACCTGCTGCAAGGTAAAGAGAGTAAAATCGGCGGGAAGAAAAAAAAACCTGCTGCTGATGCTACGGACAACACCGCGCCAAAGTAACGCTAGTCTCTATTAATCTCCACGGGATACACGCGCTGCTCGTACCAATTAATGATGGGCTATAGCGCCGTTAGCGTATCGATTGGCCAGCGCGCACGCGCTTCAAACCTCGGCGGCTCTCGCTCACCCGCCAGTAGCCTCAGACAACCCGCATAGGCAATCATCGCGCCGTTATCAGTACAGAATTTCAACCGAGGATAGGCAACTCTGGCACGCTCTTTCACGGCTAGTGCATTCAATCGTACACGCAGTGCATTATTGGCACTAACGCCACCCGCCACTACCAGCTGCTTGATGCCGGTCTCGCGAATCGCGCGTTGGCACTTGATCGCCAGTGTTTCAACGGCGGCAGTCTGAAAAGCGAGGGCGATATCCGCTTTAGTCTGCTCATTCATCTCATTGGCATGCAGCGTGTTCATGGCAAAGGTCTTTAGGCCACTGAAGCTAAAGTCTAAACCTGGACGATCGGTCATCGGGCGTGGAAATTTAAACCGGCTTGGGTCTCCTCTTTTGGCGGTCTGCTCTAAAACAGGCCCACCAGGATAACCGAGACCGAGCAGTTTGGCAGTCTTGTCAAACGCCTCACCCACTGCATCGTCGAGCGATTCACCAATAACGTTGTACTGACCAACACCTGTCACCGAAATCAACAGGGTATGACCACCGGAGACCAGCAGGGCGATAAATGGAAACGGTGGTGGATTATCCTCCAGCATCGGCGCTAATAGATGCCCTTCCAGATGATGCACACCAATCGAAGGCAATCCCCAGCCCCAGGCAAGGCTACGCCCCACTGCAGCACCAACCAGCAGCGCACCAACCAATCCGGGGCCGGCGGTATAGGCAATACCACCGATCTGTTCGCGCGCGGTTGCGGCCTGCTGCATCGACTCACGAATCAGCGGTAATAGCCTTCGCACATGGTCACGCGAGGCCAGTTCTGGCACCACCCCGCCATATTCGGCATGCATCGCCACCTGACTATAGAGTACATCAGACATCAGTCCGAGCTTGGTATCATAGATTGCTACGCCGCTCTCATCACAAGAGGTCTCAATTCCAAGGACACGCATTAAACCACCACTCTTTCATTCACTATCAACATAGCGCACCATTATAACCAAGCGATCCTTTAGCCGCTTTATGATTTGCCGAAAAAGAGAGATATACTACGCCTTCTGCACAAATTCACTGACTAAATGGTTAAATAGATAACAATGACAAACCTTGCAATCCAGATAAAAGGTCTGACCAAGATCTATCCCCCCGATAAGCGCGCCGTTGATACCCTTGATCTTGAGATTAAAGAGGGTGAGATCATGGCGCTGCTCGGCCCAAATGGTGCGGGTAAAAGTACCACCATTCGCGCTGCCTCCACTCTGTGTGGCTTCGATGAAGGCAGCGTGGTAATTGCAGGCTTCGATGTCGACACACACTCGATTGAAGTACGCCAGGCAATCGGCGTGGTGGCACAGCAGACAGGCATCGACTATTTTCTCACCGGACGTGAAAACATGGTGCTGCAGGGACATCTCTATCGCATGAAGAAGGCAGATATCAATGACCGTATTAAGGAACTTGCCAGCTATTTTGAACTCAACGGCAGCATCGACAATCTGGTCAGCACCTATTCCGGCGGGATGCGTAGAAAACTCGACATTGCTTGCGCACTGATCCATCGTCCTAAGGTTTTATTCCTTGATGAACCAACCCTTGGACTCGACATCAAGAACCGTAAGATTTTATGGAAGCATATCGACAAGCTGAATAAAGAGTTTGGCCTGACTATTCTCCTAACCACTCACTACCTGGAAGAAGCAGATAATCTTTCTCATCAAGTCGCGATCATCAACAACGGTAAGGTGCAAGTCGTTGATACACCCGATGCATTGAAAAACAGCATCCATGGCGATTCAATCACTGTAACCTTTGATGATGTCGGCAAAAATGAGCAGGCATTTTTTCACTTCGCACAACAACAATCGTATATCAAAGGTTCAACCTGGGAAGATAACAAGCTGCATCTGTATGTTGAAGATGGAGGTGCCAACGTTGCCGCATTAATGGCAGTCGCAGCAGATAATAAGGCACAAATATCCAACCTGTCTTTGTCACGCCCAACATTAGATGATGTTTTTCTTAAATATACCGGCTCCAGCATCCTCGACACCAAAGAAGATGAAGGCGATGAGTGGTGGAAGCAGTGGGCAGGAAAAGGTGGCAACACAGGTAAATGGAAAAGCCAGTGGGGCGCTAGCGACAGTGACGCTAAAGAGGCAGAGGCAGACGAAGACCAGTCATGGAAAAATAGTGACTGGGCAAAAAACAATGACAACGGCGAAAACCTCGGCACGCAAAAAAGAGATGAAGCACAGTCACAGCAAGACGTATGGCCATCAGGTCAACAACGGAGGCCAGGGAAAGAAGAGAGCAATAATGCCGCTGGAGAGCAAGGCTCACAAAAGTGGGGCCAATCACAGCAAGATGATTGGCAAAATAATGAATGGAACAAAAACAAAGACGGCGGAGAGAAATAATCCATGCTCGCAGATACATGGCACCTGTTTAACAAATACATACGCATCACCATGCGCATGCCGATGTGGACTCTATTTACACTGATCCAGCCACTGATCTGGCTACTGATCTTTGGGCAACTATTTAAAGACTTTGTACAGCTAGGTGATGAAGACTACATGGCATTTATGGTACCCGGCATCCTGGTGATGACGGTACTATTCGGTTCATCATGGTCTGGCGTAAGCCTGTTACGTGAAATCACCGCAGGCACCATCGACAAGATGTTAGTCTCGCCTGTATCACGTATCGCCATAGTCCTTAGTCGCGTATTGCACTCATCAGCACAGGTAATTGCACAAGCATTCATTATGCTGTTTGTTGCGTGGATACTCGGTGCATCACTCAACATGAACCCAGTCTATTTAATGATGGCGATGTTGATTGTTTTTTTATTAGGCGTTGGCTTTGCTGCGCTCTCTAATGGTTTCGCCATCGCACTACAGCGCGAAGAGCCACTGGTGATGATCGGCAATCTGATGACATTACCGCTGATTTTCTTTTCATCAGCACTAGTACCAGAGCAGTTTATGCCTGACTGGATTCAATTGATTTCAGCAGTCAATCCAATCAGCTATGCAGTTGATGCAATTCGTGCCGTACTGAGCACCACACCCGATCTAGCAGTCTTTGGAAAAGGATTATTGGTATTAACCATATTTGCTGGCGCATCACTCGCCTGGGCAGTGACCGCATTTAATGCGCTAAGAGACTAAGCAATAGCACTCTATAGCAGTATATTAACACCTACTGTTATAGAGTTTCTTTCTGCGCCGGCGAGGGAAGTACTCTGAATTCGAAAACCTGCATCAAATGCTTCCTGCGTTAATGTTGTGCGGATTCCTAAATTTGAAATTGTCTTAATAAAAGAGTAATTCCCAAAAAACCTGATTTTCCTGCTGATCCAATAAGCGAAACCACCCGACAACGTATGGCCTGTTTGCCTTCTATAAGCCTGTAAATTTGTAAATGTATCAAGATTGTCGTAATTACTAAGCGAATAGGCATAACTCATGTTAGCTGAAAAACCACCTTGATACTGACGATTAAATCTGAAATTAAGCCGATGATTACGGTAAGCGTAATCGCTGGCTATCGCCTCCACATTGTCATTAATCAGATAGCTATAACCGACAGTAATGGTCGAACGATCATCAAAACGCTGATTAATATCAGCCCCCAGGCGATAGGATTCTGTGCTGAAAATACTATTTGTAATCGAATCAAAATTCGTCTGTGAAAACGAGAATGTAAATCCAGTTATGATTTTCTCTTCAGAAAAAAAATCATAAATTTTCCTGAATCTAGCCCGCGTCATCACTTCTGCGAAAACCAGATCTGTCGAGCTACTTCTTCTCTCTGTCATCAACCCTTTTGAACTACGTTTAGTAACACCACCAACAATAGTATATCGCCCAGGCGTAATCGTTGCTGACAGGCTATTACTTATGTTCAAAAAATCAAATTGCCCCTCATGATAGACCGAGTATGTAGGTGATGATGTAAAGCGTAGCCGGAAACCGCCCTGCATTTTGTATTGATAGGCTAAATTAAATGACATATCCGAACGAATTTCAGCGCCAGCACTTGTAATAGTATCATCAGCCACAGCATTGTCATCATAACCTATGGAATACCCCATACTAAACGTCATCCCTTTGATTTTTTTCTCTGTTGCAAACAACCTCGCTTTAACATCATTTGCAAGCTCTTCACTCGGGTTTTCCTGCAGAATTTTACGATATTCGCTAATCGCGTCTTCCTCTTCATTTAATCGCTCAAACATTCCCGCGAGATTCAAACGTGCACCAAAATTCTCGGGTGAAATCCTGATCACATTCTCATATGAATCGACCGCTTTTAAAAAAGACTCTTCACGTGCGTAAATAGAACCAAGGTAAAAATATGCGGTCACATTATTGGGCTGATCTGCAATGATACTTTTAAGTGCTCGCTCCGAAGCTCCTAGATTACCATCACTAAATAGTTTTTTTGCAATGACCATTCGCAGAGAAGCCCCTAGAGCAGCTGCTTTCGCAGGGTCAGCTTCAAGCATTATTGCTGTTGCATATGCAAACATGGCATCTTCATACTTATTAAGGTCATGAGCTAAAGCAGCCTTTACACTGATAACTCTTAAGTTCCGAGGGCCATGCTTTGCTGCATTTAACAAATATTTATATGCATCTTTTTTACGATTTTTTTGCATATAAAATTGCGCTAACCTAAAGTGCGCCTCAATGTCGGTAGGATTAGTGCTAATTCTATCTAAAAGAAACTCTTTAATAACCTCTGATTTTTCAGTAGCGCTCATCGAATCAAATAGAGCGCCTCCATTATTCGCCTTACCACTAATATTTACTAATGCTTTTTGAGCTTCAATAGCATACTTAGTACCAGCGCCCTCAGTCATAACCTCTTCTAATAAATCAATCGCATGTCCAGTTTTTTTTGTCATTGAATAAAGCCCAGCAAGCTGAAGTTTTGCCTCTAAGTGCCTAGGCACCAGCTGCAATACCTTTTGATATTTTTCTTCGGCCAACTCAATTTTGCCCAACGATGAAAACGATCTTGCCATTAACATAAGGGCAAGTATGTTTTGAGGGTTTAAATCAATAACATCATCTAATATTTCCAGAGCATCCTGATGATTGCCGCTGCCCGCGATAAGGTTTGCTTCAATAAGCCCTAAGCGCACCTGAGCTCTCTTTCCAATTTTACTGTCAGTATCAAGCACAATGATTTCTTCAAGTCTCTCAATTGCCAGCGCTATCTCTCCTCGAGTTTCATAGATATTAGCGAGATTCAGGTGAGCATTTACATACCCAGGATTCAACTCAATCACTTTTTCAAATTCGAGTTTAGCCTCATCCATTTTTTTCAAAAAAAAGTAGCCAAGTCCAAGACTATAGCGTATCAAAAAATCATCCGGGTATTCTTGAGCCAAACGCGAAAAAACAGGCAATGCGCTTTCAATTTTTCCGCTGCGTGCCAGTTTAGTAGCAGTCAAGAAAGACACCTTCTTGATTGCTTCTTTATAATCCACAGAACCCACAGCAGCCATTTCACTAATAAGCCTATAATTCCTTATCGCATTATCATATTTCATTCTAAACTCATACGAATGCGCCAGGGACTTATGGAATTTAATACTCTTAGGCGACAATATAACCGCTTGTTTTAAGTGCTCTACCCCTTCATAAAAATGCCCCATACGGACTAGAATTACACCTGTTTTCGCGTGAGCCTCAGCATTACTCTTATCAATGGATAAGATTCCAGCCAGTAGATCAAGCGCAGCTGAAAGGTTCCCAGACTCAAATTCTCGCTGAACCTTATCCAGAACCTTAGACACTTCCACTGTAGTCGTCTGTGGCTTACTTTCACCATCAGCTGCCAGCACCGCATCAGACACAGATAAAAAAAGAAACAGTATTAACGAGAGAGCAAGCAAGAACATTACATAACCAACATCAATAATAGACATTAATTTTAAATGATGCGCGCCAACCACTCATATCGAGTTCCATCTTTTCATAACGACCCTCATCATTTAGATAACCTAAGTTCTGACTGCCATCACTGGCAGCTCCTGTAGGATAGCGTATCGTCACCGAATCCTGAGCCTGGAAATCATTATTAACTTGAGCATTTCCTAACTGAAATTTGTTCAAGCCAATCGCATATCCCACATCAAAACCGACGGATAACCAATCACGCATGAATATTTCACCACCTATCGCGGGTTGTAACATCATCAGCCCAGTCGCCTGAGTATCAAGCTTGGTTATTCGTTTAAATGTTATATCGCTATCAGAGGCATCAGTGAATTCAAATACAAAGCTCTCGCGAAAATCAATATCAAAAACTTCATTTAATAGCAATCGACTATAAATCTTATACTTTTTATGCCTCACAAACAGGTCTCGACGCCAACCAATATAATATTGTAAATAAGACATGTTCGCGCGACGTTCATAGACGGTGTCGATAAGCCGCCCCTGAAAAGGGAGTGTTGTTTTCACCAATGATGAGCCACCGCCTTCCCAGGAACTCAGACCAATCACAAGGTGATTTTTCTGACCTATCTCCATTTGAAACTCAAGCCCGGCTTCAGTTCCAAAGCGTATTTTGGTAAGCGGATTATCTACGCTATAACGAACCTCGCGGGACCTACCATCATCTGGAAATTGAAGCTCACCTATTATTGGTAGTTCTGCACCTAAAACGTTGTCGTTAATAGGCCCAAGATCCGGCTTATGCACCCCTAAAACAGGTGACACACTCCAACGAACGTCGGCTGCAACCGAGGCACCTGTTATTGCAAACACAATAAAAGTGATTAGCAGTGAATTCTTGATCTGTAAATTCGTCAAGCTAAACAGCCTTACTTTGGCGCCTTGAATTAATCAGTGTGAGTAACAATGGCAATAATACTAATGCGGCAATACAGCTAACAACCATATACGAACTAACAAACGCGCCAAGCTTAACATGGGGTGGGAATTGAGAGGCTAGTAGCACCAAAAAACCAGCGGCCACAACTGCCGCATTGAAAACAACAGTTTTACCAACACTTCTCATTGACTCAACAATTGCATCATCATGTTTTAGTAAATTTTTACGCTCAAGCCTATATTTAAATAAATAATGCACGGCATAATCCACACCAACACCAATCGCTACACCAGCAGCCAGCGCAGTAGAAACATCCAGTGGGATACCCATTAAACCAATCCCCCCGGCAATTACCAAAGTCGTGACAGTAACCGGCACAACTGTTAGCAATCCAAGAATCACGGAGCGAAAAAGTATCATGGCCATTATTAGAATTCCAATCTTCGATAACAAGACCGCCATCACTTGACTATCAATTAATAATTCGGCCCAAATATATGAGTTGTTTGCAGAGCCGGCCAAATTCACCTTCACATCAAAGCCTGACATCTCTCGGTCAACATAATCATTCACTTCAGCAATAATTTCCTTAAGGTACTGCGTCTCATCGGTCTTTATAAGGAATGATATATTAGCCTGCCGATAGTCATAATCAATCACTTCATCTAATTCATCGGGACGACCAGACATTGATAACAGAAATAGAAACTCATTGATTTCAGCTTCTGTATCTGGCAATCGATCATAAGCAGCATCGCCTGAATGAAGGTTTTTGTTGATGCTTTTAAGGTAATCAACAATTGAGATTGAATCGCCCACCAACAGATGTTTTTCTACTTGCAGCTGCATGCCCTCAATCTTTCTCAGGAGCTCTGGAGACTTAAGCGCACCTTGTGACACCCCTTCAACAACAACATTTAAAAAGATAGCACCATCCATCCGTTCATTAATCAGATCATTGGCAATAGAGACATCACTCTCTTTATTAAAGTCGCTCATCCAGCTCGAATTAACATACATCTTACTAGCACCGAATGCTGATACAATTAAAACGAGTAACGTAACAGTCAAAATTATTCTACTGTTTTTCGTCGAATACTGGCCCCAGGTTGTTAGCAAGCGAGCGACGCCACTCTCTTCATCATGCACTCTTAAGGAGCGTTTCTTCTTTAAATAATCACCAACCTTTGGCTTCATCATCGTCAGGATAGCAGGCACCAGCACCACCGATAATAACCAGCAATAGACAATTCCTAATACCGTAAATAAACCAAAAATCTTGAATGGCGGCATTTCTGAAAATAGCAGGACCAGAAAACCAATAACCGTCGTGACGGTTGTCGTTATCAGTGGTGGTGCCAACTGAACCATTACACCCGTCACTATTTCGCTTGACTGACCATAAGGATTCTTAAGTACATGATCATAATAGCGGCTCATTACATGCATTGAATCACCAATCCCTACGGCTACGAGTATCACGGGTAACATCGTTGAGATGGTGTACATTGGGACATTCAAAAATGCCATCGTACCCATTGTCCAAATAACAGCACAGCTAACAACCAACATCGGAATAAACACACCGCGCCAGGTACGATAAAACAAGAACAACATGACACCAAGCACAATACATAGAAGTGGAATCATCACCTGGATATCTTTCAGCGCACTTAACCCGGAACTGACTTCAATCACTGGACGACCAGCCATATAAAGCGTATCGCCATTTTCATCTGCAGTGACTACTTTTTCCAGGTTATCGGGCTTCATTCCATTAGGCCACGACTCTTTCTTCGTATTAGCCACCGCGGGTTTACTCTCATCCCACTCACCATCATTCCATTCTGATGAGTCACTCCACTTACCTTCCCAGCCACCATCAAGCCCACGTTCACTGTCTAGCATCGTCTTAATCGCCCAATACGTACTATACCTGTTAGCGATACCCTCCTTTAATTTCGCTCTGATGATGGCTACCTTGCCATCTTCTGAAATAATGTTGCCAACAAATAAGTCGGCATTATTCTGAATCGTATTACGTAGCTGATCAAAACCTTCTTTTGTCGATGGGACTTCAGGCATTACACGCTCGGAGCCTAACGTCTCATCATCGCCAATAAATGAACTTGCAGTAGAGATCGACATCACATCAATCACCCTGTTTGCTGATACACCAGGGAGATTAGCCACCTGTGCTGTAATACGGGCAATTCGGCTCAATGTCTCTGTGTTATATACACCCTTTGTTTCATTCGCGACGGCTATCAAGATAGAATTCTTTACTCCAAAAGTATCCGCAACAATCTCATCGTAAATAATGGCATGATGCCCTTTTGGCAAATAAACCCTGGCATCGGTTTCCCACTGCAATTTATCTAGCTGCATTGCGCAAAATACGGTAAATACGAATAACGTTGCTACTATCAATCTTGGATAACTGACCACAAATCTATATAAGCCATTCCACATAAAGAATCCCTTTGCTAATTTTTCTTAATCACAATCGCTAGAATGTGTATTTAAACTCCATAAAGAGCCTTGAATTATCACGGAAATTTCCGAAAAACTGCGCGCTTTGAATACTTGTATCAGCCTCAGCACCAAAGATTCGCCCATTGCGGGCTTCAATACCTAACCTTGATGAGCGTCCATAAAAGATATCCATGCCTGCGCCAATTTGGAAATGATCTGTCACATCAAAAATTATTTTAGGCTTCAGATAGCTTTCTCGCGCATTCAAGACATTAATGTATAACATCTGAAACACAGCTGACTTTTCAGGCATGGGTTTTCGTATAAAAAGTGCTAAAGAGGTGTCAAATTTGTCTTGAAAGAGCACTGGGTCATAATCAAGAATTATCCATTGTGAAATGGCAGGAGAGATATCCATTCCCCATTTATTAAAATCCAATCCCACTCCCCATCGAATATGCTCTTTTTGCACAATCCCATCTGAATCTAAAAAATCATCGTCATCAACATCTGAATCATTTTTTAGCCCAAAGTATTTATCTGGCACATACACAAATTCACCCTTAATAATATTGCCACCGACAGGTGAAACAAACGTTGCGCCGTACATGGTTAACCGTGAATACGTAGGGAAAAATGTTGGCTCTATCGTACTACTGATTCTTGATGTCCTGAAGACAACAGGGAAATCATCCCATGTATACAAGTAACTCAGACCAACCTCCGTGCCCAGAATTTCTTTTGTATATCGAATACCCACTTCAGTATTCCTTAGCTTACTCGAATCGGGCTTGGTAGTATTAGGTACATTTTGCAGTAACTCCCACTCAGAGCCCGCTGGTGCTGGCTTATGAAACTTCAAATCAGGTATCCACAAAAACTGCCATGTATCCTCTTCACGGTAATAATCTATTTTTGCTGTCCACAGCGGAATTCTATAGTCCAAAAGATCAGGCAATATCATCTCACGAAAATCCATCGGATTAATTTCATCCGTTACTCGCATCCCTTCAAGCACTCCCCATACAACAAATTGTTTGCCCAACCGTATATCCATGTTGTCGGTAAATATATCCAGATAAAACTCCCTTATTTCTGCCACTGGGGAGTCCTTCTCTTGCGCCAGGTTATCTACAAATACAAGCGGTTGATCTTCATCCCGCACATGTCGTGCGGCTATTGTTTCATAATCAAACAAGTCATAAGCATGGTCATAATACGCCCAGCCTGAAATGGTTACCGATGAGTTTGAGCTAGCAGAGTATTGCCCACCCAGCGATAGAATATTTCGTATTTTGGTAATCGATCTAGGTTCCTGATAGCGATACGCCGTTTCATTTTTAATAAAACCATTAAATGTCCAATCATCCCAAAATCGATCTAACAAATTACCTTCACCTTCTGCCTTAGCATTATTCGGCACGACAAGAGACATTGCAGCTAATAAAACCGCTAGTAGTATCAAACATTGGCGTTTAATAATTAGCCAATTCCCTCTGTTGCCTTGCATTTCTTGCATATAATGACGTGATGCTTTCCTGGAACAATTCCATACACAACCTCCGTTCCTTTATTCAACTGTTGAGTACAGTACTCACACAACATTTCTTTATTTAAAGTCAACCGGTCCCATCCGATAACATCATCAAATGCCCGCTTGTTATCCACAACTGACTCACTCACCATCCCTACCTGAGATATAACGTCAACTGTTTGATTGTCTATATAATCCGTTAAGATATTTCTTATCAAAATAGAAACCGGAATGCGAAGTTCCTCTGCTTTTAGGATGATCTTTTCCCGGAGCTGCTTTGACACCCTTGCTCCCAGGTATTCTTGCTTTCTTTTCGCCGCTGTCGCTAATGCTTGCTGCCGCATTGAAGTCGCTCGTTCAGCCGCCATTGCGCGCATATCATCACGTCTATCTTCCATACCCACCTCCAAGCCTATTGATTACGGTATAACATTGTATAACAATCGTTATACAATGTCAATCGCTAGCTTGCCCATAAAAAAAGCCATGTTATACATGGCTTTACGGGATAGGTGTGCTGGCGCGCGCTATCGTGACTTTAAATCAAAACCAGATTTCATTGCCCTTTTCGAAAATTGACGTGTACTCAGGCCAGTATCAACCTTGACATCCGACATCTCAAATACCGACTCATGCTGCTCCTGCACATCAGTCACAACAACCCTATCCCACATCCAGGCTCCCCCTACCTTCTGCCAATTAAGCAACTGCTCTTTCAACAAAACTCCCTTAATATCGTAATAAGCGATTTTCTTCACAAGACAGTCATCCCAACCACCGATACCAACACCCTTCTCAATCCAGAATAATCGCTTTGAATATATCTCTCCCTTTACCACACGGGGCGTACTCTCCACTTTGTGCAAAGAAACATCGCCAACCTTCTCCTTACCAATATAAAAATGCTCATCCTCATCAATCCCACGGTAACTAACATCCTGGTATGTTAAATCCGAGTTTAAAAATCTATCACCAGGGTCTCGAATCGTCACCCTGCGAATTTTTCGTAACACAGGCAAATATATCCATTGCTCAGCTACCTTTTCTGATTCAGGGACATACGTCGTCCGCATAAATGCCCCTCCTTTTGAATCTGGAGGGAACTTTGAAAACAGCATCATCTTCTCCAGGACTTGGTCCTCATCACCGCCATAATCCTTCCAAAGGCGCAAATACACGCTTTTCTTTTCATTCCCACCAGCGTCTTTCAGCACAACCGTGAATGTCGATGTCTGGTCTTTACCTGAATATTTATACCCACATTGAGAAACCAACGACTTACCCGTTAGTACATCAACCTCCTCCTGAATATCTGCTCCAACACTCCCCACCGGGACTAAAACAGACAGGAATATCGCAACCCGAGATGACCGCTTAACCACCTCTCGACTGAACAAGACATACCGATAGAAACACAACCAAACAGGCTTCAGCAATCTCATCACTTACCATCCTTTTTAACCAATCCCTCTAGCACTCTGGGTCCCACTCGCAAAGTTCTCGCTGAAAAAAATTCATCCTTCAAGCCAATATCAACATCAACATCACCAATAACAAATATTGAAACATTCCCTGAAATCATATTTCGAACTAACACGCGATCCCAAACCCATGCCCCATTGACTTGCTGCCACTTATTAAACTGAACCTTAGAAAGCACCCCATCCTTTGCAAAATAATCAATTCTCGCACTAACACAAACATCCCAGCTCTCGCCCTTTAAATACCATTGAATGCGCTTGCCATAATTACTCGGGCCAACCGGCACACTTTCAACTTGCAGGAACTCCATCCCTTGCACTGACTTCACGCCAAGAAATTGATGACTATCTTCAGAAAGGGCTCGCTGCCCCACATCTGCGTATGTTAATTCTGAGTTCAGAAAACTATCACCAGGATCTCGAATCGTCACTCGCCGTATCTTCTTTAACAAAGGCAAGTAGATCCACTGATCAGCCGTTTTTTCAGCCCCCGCAACATATGCAACCCGCATAAATGCCGATCCAACCGCATCGGGCGGATACTCTGTAAAAAGCAGCATTTTATCAAACACATCACCCAATCCAGCATAAGCCTTCCAATAACGACGGTACACACTACGCTTCTCTGTACCTTGCAGGCTATTTTGCAATATCACTGTCAATCGTGAACGCTGATCCTCACCAGCACTCTTGATCCCACAAGAAGCAACAATACCTGCCCCCGTTAACACCTCATCAGCAGCCTGCGATCCGCTCACAAAATAAGGAGCAGCCAGCAACATAAAAACCGTCGCACGAGAAAACATTTTTTTTATCAACTTATTTCTCAACACACCCTCAAAAAATAAAACGGATTAATAAAATATTCAACTATAAAACAAAAAAGGGGCCAAAGGCCCCTTTTTTATCATCCAATATTAACTACTCATATAGACGAACCTATAAAACTGGCTCAGCTCCAAAAGTCGCATCCCATTCAAATGGCGTAGCCGTAGTAAATGCTGCGGTACTAGTAGAAAAGGTACTAATTGGTTCAGCTGTGTCAGATAAATTATCAACACTCTGAAAACCAAAAACAGCACTTCCAGTGCCACCCAAATTAACACGCTGCCCTAGCCAAGTAACCAGAACATCATCGCCTGCAGTCCAATCTACGGAGCCGCCCGTTCCGGTACCTGCACTAGGTGCCCCAAGTTCAATTGAACCAGTACCAGTCAGAAGATCGCCACTACGTTGACGAATCACAAAACGTTGAAAATCATCACCGACTACAGTTGCAGTAGGGTCACTCATACCAACATCCTGCAGCATATCCATCCTTTTTCCTATCTGCTCTCCAGAAGTATCAAGATTAACGTCCAACGAAAATGTATTTACAAAATCATCTGCAGTCATTGTGGCACCAGTAGCACCAATTGCAGTACCTGTATTACTGTTATCTCTAAAGTCTTGAGTAATCTGCAGATTAGCTGTTCCCGCCGGCTCGTCAGCTATCGCCCAAGAGCCAATTAACAGCTGAGTTGTACTATCAAAAAGATTCCCCGATGTGTCTGTAGGATCAAGAATCGTAGGATCATCCCTCAATCTTTGCATCGCCTTGATACCATTATTAGCGCCCGACATCTGGATGAAAGTCATATCAGAAAAAGCAAGGCCTGACACATCCGTAGCTGCACCCGCATTTGCAATCAAAGGATCAATAATAATTGTTTGAATATAAGTCTGACCAGCAAGCGTAACTTCTTGCTGTAAAAAACCTTCACCAGTCACCAGAGGCACACACACGGCTCCGGCAGCACAACCAGAAAGCGTACCTGTTGTGCCTGCGTTTACTTGAATGCCATCAAAACCCGGGCCACCTGCCATAGCACTACCAATCGGCAACAGTGCTGCTGTCGCCCCTACTAATGCTAAACCTCTTACTATATTTCGAATCTTCATAAAACCCCCTGTTGTGTGGAAGCAATTGTCTTGTGCAAATACAGGCCATATCCTTAGGCACCAATATTCACAGTTAATAACGGACAAAAGCTCCCTTCTACATCCGCACATTTAAAAAATGTTTCTTTAAAGTTACGTAATTTATAGCAGCAGGCAAGCCATATGTCAAGCCTAGATCCTTCAACTCATTGGCCGCAAAGTCCATAAGCTCATTGATTTTCAACGAGAATAAATTACACAGGGTCACTATAATTATTCCTAAATACACCGACGCCTCATACATCTAATAATATCGGCGCTGCCGCATGCAAACTTTAGGGACTTCCCCACCCCTACAATCCTTAAAATCAAACCCGGTTCACATAAATGATGTTATTTTGACGCCCACCAAAATCAATCGCAGTCTGAGATGTATAATCAATTCTAAGCTGACGGTAGGCCGCCAGCGGCATCTGCAAAGCGGACGTCAAGGCTACGCGAATTGAACCTACGTGTGCAACCACCACCACAGTCTCCTCACTGTGCACCGATAAAATCTCACCAATACCATTTTGTACTCTACCTAATAGATCAGTGATTGTTTCACCCCCTGCTGGTGAAAAGTTTAGAGGGTCAGTTTTCCAGGCCACATAACCCTCAGGATCACTCTTTTCCACCTCATCAAAATAAAGCCCATCCCACGCACCAAAGCGGCGCTCGAGAAAAGCATCACTGGTCATTACATCAAGCCCATGTTTTTTGGCAATCACATTACCCGTCATCTGGGTTCGCTGAGCGGGGCTGGCATATATCGCATCAACCGAGATGCCTGACAACACAATTGCAGCTGCCTCAGCCTGAGTCAGGCCAGCTCTATTCAAAGGGGGGGACTCAACAGCCTCATCACAATAGAGCCTGTCGAGAGGAAAATCGGTCTCCCCATGCCGCACAAAAATTATCCGGGTACTTTTCTCTTTCGCTCTCATTATTGACGCTGTTCACCTTCAAATCGTAATCGTCATGTCATAGGGTGACTATGCAAATGCGGCACCCCATGGCCATTATGTCCTTCCTCTGTGATATCGACAGGAATCATCCCAAGCTTACCATGCCGTACACCACGTTCAGCCATAATTGTGCTCGCAAACTCGCGGATATCTTTCACTGACCCTCGCATTACAGCGATCTCCAAGCAGTTATCGTGATCAAGGTGAATATGCGTATTAGTAATATTCAATTCATGACTATGATGATGAGCACGCGTAATTCGGCTCGACAGTTCCCACTCGTGGTGATTGTAGACATAGCTCAGCGTCGCCACACAGTGGCCATCTTCCCATTTTTTCAAACGCTCATTTTCAAGGCGTTCACGAATAAGATCCCGCATCGCTTCAGAGCGATTGGTATACCCATGACTATTGATGAATTCATCGAACTGCCTGGCAAGCCCGGATTCCAGAGACATTGTGATTCGTTCCACCGTTCAACCCTCCATGGTTGTTATGTCATATTAAATCTATCGATACATCCCGTACGACCACAAACTCAAAATTATGGCTTATCGTCTTCAAATAGTAATAAATGAGTAACTACTCAGCTAACCCATGAACTCCACCCGTTCAGCGTTAAAAAATGATCATTTACACGTGTAAACTCACATTTTTCGCCTTGCAC
>QIJH01000217.1 GCA_003232725.1 Chromatiaceae bacterium
TGTAAACTCACATTTTTCGCCTTGAACTGGCAGATTTCATGGGCGATCTGAGCAGCCACTGTTAATTTTGACTACTCGCTGAGTAGTTACCAATCTCCTTACACCGCTACACAACCGAACGCGGTGCGGGCACCGATCCTGTTGCAGGCGTCTTTTCGTGACGCAACGCGTCATCTAGTCCTAGCGGTTCAGCCGCCAATTTTCGCCAAAAATGAGCGCTAAGCCCAGCTATCGTGATAAATGCAGCGAGAAACATCCACTGCAGTGTGGGATCATAAAACAGTTTGTACCCCATCCAGGTAGTGAGCTGCTCATAACGCAGTGTGCCGCCTGCCATTTTGACACTCTCTCCCGGTAATAATTCCGTTCGTTCGTCAGATACATTAACCACCAGCGTACCAGTTGCGTGTCGTCCATCAAGCACCCACGCCTCATCAGCAGTGAGACCTGTCTCTAGCTGCAGCCAGAACTTAATTTCATCGCCGCCCTGAGGTGTCCAACTATTTGACTGTTTAAAATCAAACAAAGGGTATGAAGGCATATGAACCGCGCCCGTCTCACTCACTCGCCCATCATGACTGGTCCAGCTCAGTATTGGAGCGAACCCTTTATTGAAGGTGGTATAAAAACGGTATCCTTCAATCAGGAGTGGGCGATCATCCCCCACTACCGCTTCACGCCAACCGCCTTCATTATCAGGCAAGGCAACCAGGCTATGAGTAAGGCCTCGCATCATCTGGGGACGATATTCAACCGTAAAGGGGCCCTGTACAAATTTGATATCTGCCAGTGCACCGCTATGCAAAGGCCCACGATGCACATCGGTCACAATTTCAGGTGAAAATTCAGCACCAGATATAATTTCAACACGTCCGTCCATATGGGTCAGGCGACCAATCGCAGCCAGTACCACAATGCTTAACAAACCGAGATGAAACACCAGCAGACCGCCACGTCGATTGATACGCGGATTACTGATAATCGCCGCAATAAGGTTAACGGCCAGCAGTAACATCGGGACGATCAACACCCAGATAGAAGTCTCAGCGGGGTTATCGTAACTAAGTGCCGCACCAACAGCTAACAGCAACATCCATAGCAGCGTCAGCCTGGTTGATGCTAAACGGCGCAGCACTCCGCTTATGGTAACGATGCGCATGTTTCATCAATACTCGTCATCCAGCCAAAACCGAGTTTGTCATTTCCGGGGCTACCAGATGAGCCACACCCTGTCACAAGCCAATTACCACTACGTGCAAAGGTATCTACTTTTAATGCAGCGCCATTGTAATACGGGCCAGCGTAGTAACGCCCGGTTCCATTCGCTTTGTTCGTATTGCCCGAAAACCCCAGATATCTCACCTGTGTGCCAGGTGCCAGACTCGCCTCTAGCCCAACATCATTTAGATTCGCCAGGAATACTTTATTTTTCCAACCATGAGGCACTGCAATATGGCAAAGCGTGCAACGGAAATTAGTCACGCCAGGCGCAGTAGCCTTATTATGCCCAAGATGTAAATTTACCAGTTTGAAATTAATACAACCAAAAGCGCTGTCATTGATTATTTTAAATCCACTCGCCAGTGCGGGTGGCGTTAAGGAGGTCGCATCGCCAACTTCACGCCCATATTGATCAAAATCATGACATCTAAAGCAGAGCCCATTGGGTTGCTGGCGCCCGGTATTATCATCCCAGGGCCCTTTTAATAGGAAATTATTTTGCGAGCCATGAGGCCCCCAAACTTCACCATCAACACCACCATATGGGACGACCGTATCATTCGCAGTATTATTGCCATGACAGTCTGTGCAGTACATCGTTTGCTCGCCTAATGCACCAGGAATATTAAATGGTGAGCGCCAGACATTAGGATTCGCAAGCCGCTCTGTCGCAGTACGTCCTGTTTTATCCATCACAGGGTGCCATGAGCGATGATTGTCTTTTTCAAAATCAACACTGTTGCCACCGCCATCCATGCCAACATGAGGCCCCCAACCCGGCGCGGGAAAGGCACTCACCTCGCCCATATGAGAAGGGGGTGCCTGGTACTCCATTGCCTGATTCGTGTATTCAAACATCGCATTGGTACCCGGCGCAGTACTCCCACCATGCAGCCCTAACGGTGGCGGCGTGTCGTAGGAGTAGTTTGAATGGCATTTAAGACAGACTTGATACTCTCGGGTGACGTAGGGGGCGCTAATATTGGTACTTCCACCAGTGCCGGGATCGCCCCGCTTAAGAATAAAGTCGATCGGCTCGCTACCAAAGGCAGGTGAAGCATAGACAGGCTCAACACCGGTAATGCCCCTTAATACGCCTGAAGCAAGATTGGTGTGCATGATTAAACCATTAGCGGCAATATCAGCCGGTGTATGCGGATGAGTACCCTCCACATCAGGGATCGCATTATCTGCATTGAACATGCGATTTTTTGCGACACGATGTGGGTTATGACAATCGGTACATTCCACATGGCGATTCATCAAATTGCCCTTACCCATCATCTCTGGCGATTCAACAAAATCCTGGCCACGTGTTTTTCCTTCAACACCATCGCGTCCGCTACCAATCGAATGCACTTCTCGACCGGCGCGTTGATCTGCACTCTGCATTGGCATATGGGTGTTACCAGGCGTCACAAAATCAGTCTTCACATCCGGCACCTGAAAACCAACCCCCCCCTGACCAACAAGCACATCACCGTCGGGCGAGTGACAGGCGAAACAGACCTCTTCGATCGCATGCTCACCACCTTGCTTAAACTTACCGCCGGTCACCGGATCAATCCTGGTCGGCCCATCGGTTCCCTCGCGCAAAATTCGACGTGAGCCTTCCACGGTATGAGGGTCATGACAGTTCAAGCATGACGCTTGCCACACCTGGGTATCTCGCGGGAATTCACGCAGATTGCCAGCAGGCAATTGATAGGTTTCATCCGCCGCTAAACGATTCGCATGCGCAGAGCCAACCCACCCTTCTTTATCATGGCAAGAGATACAGATGATATCGTTATCCGCGTTAAACTGACCATCAATAGGCTCCGCGTGACGTTGCAGGCGGTTAACACGTAAGAATTTAATGTTACCTTCGTTCGGGTCATCCGAACGAATATGCGGATCATGACAGGTGATACACTCCACCTGACCATCTTCCAGCGGCAAATAACCCTCCACCCCAACATGCTGCGACTGCGGGTAAGGTGGGCCACTGCCAGGTGAGCGCTCTCTTATATGCAGCTCAACGTCAGGGTTATAGAGTTCACCATCACGCGCGGCCTGAGCGCTGTCGAAAGTAAAAGAGATCGGGTGATCATTGGTTAAATCAACACCAATACGGCGCGTAAAGCCGGTTGATTCACCAAGGCCATCTGGAATACTGCCATCAGGTCGCGTCCCCTGAAAAGGAATCTCTCGTCCCTCTTTTTTAAGCTCTTCGCGGTTTAATACATTCACTGAACCAAGCGCCAACGTACCATCATGACATGACAAACAGAGTTTAGACTTCCCTTCAGGCTGCCCAAGATCCGTTGCATCCAATGAACTTGAGTTATACGGCACATATGTCGCACTCGATAGCGTGCGGTTCCAAAGCGGTGTACGGGCTTCATTAGTCGCGCCATGCGGTGTATGGCAAAATGCGCAAATCTGGGATTCCGAGACTGCCTGCACATTACGTGGTGTCTCACTCGGCGCAACTGTCGCCGAAAAATTATGTTTTGTGTTCGCAATATCCGAGATGCGCGCAGCATAAGCAGACTCTGCCATTGATACAGCAGCAAACAGGATCAACAACGTGCCTGTAAAATGACGTCTCATGCCCCCCCCAAATATTGTAATATCACGATCCGACCGTTGAAACTATCGGCCACATATATCCTGTCACGATGATCAGTCCAGACGCCTGCGGGTAGGTAAAACTGCCCGATGCCACGACCCGAACCGCCAATCGGCAAAAGCAGATTCCCTTCGTTATTGAATACTAACAGATGATCATAATAGGATTCCACCACATAGATATTACCATCTTTATCAACCGCCAACCCTTTGGGGCGCGGCAGATCTCCTACAAAAAGCCCGCGCCGCCCAAAAATGCGCACAAGCTCTCCATCCGCGCTAAAGATCTTCACCCGTGAATTCAGTGTGTCGGTCACATACAGTTGACCTGCTGCAAAAGTAAGATGAGTGGGTGAGTTAAATTGTCCCGCACCTTCGCCCCTGGCGCTGACGCCAAGCGTTTTAAGCAACAGACCCTCGGCGCTAAACACCTTGATATCATGCCCATGCGTATCCGCCACATAAAGCACTCCACTCGCCGGGTCGCGCGCGAGTCCAGTCGGTCGTATCAAAACATCAGAGCCAAAATGACGCAGCGGTTCACCTTGCTGATCAAGTACCACTACGCGCTTAAGGTCCGCATCAACCACCAGAATTTCACGCACACCTTCTGCTTTTTCAACCACCGCAATGCCAATGGGTGTTTCAAAACGTAACGCCTCGCCCGCCATCTCCCACACATCCAGCCGCCCACCTTCTCCATCAAACACATACACGGCACCACGGCTCACATCCGTCACATAAATGCGTCCATCGCGATCTACCGTGCCGGACTGAGGGCGCTGTAAAACCATCGGGGCTTTTTCTCCCACCATAACCCCCACAACCCACTCAAATACCTTTCGTCCGATTGAGACATCATCACTCGAATTGATAAAGTTCGCTTCACCGGTTAGCTGTCCAACGTATTGATAGCGTGCAATCTCAGGAGTGGCAGGCCAGACGATCCCAGCGGCCTCTTCAAGGTCATACTTCAGCACGACAGGTGCAGTGGCACAACCTGAAAGAATCAGACATAACAGCGCAGCCAACCAGTAGCGGGAGTTAAGAGTCATGCGTCGTTTATTCCTGATTGTCGCTATTGGGTGAATCGATCACTTGAGTAGGCCCAACAGGCAGGGGCGCTGCTGTCAACGGCACGTCAGCGGGCTGCATATCCGCAGCAACGTTCGCTGCCTCTAATTCTGAACGAGTAGCTTCTTCAAGTTCCAGCTGCAATTCCTCCAGCTCACTCTGCGCCGCTGCCAACTCCTGCTCTGCACTTGGCTCATCTAATGATAACGCCGCGGCAGCGCCAGGCTGCTCACTAACACTCGCAGGAAGTGCAGCCTCCCGCTCAACTGCATCGTCAACAATCACTTCGATTTCAGGCTCAATCACCTCAACTCTTAGCACCTGAATTCGCCCATTAAGGCTATCGACGGCATAGAGAAAACCCTCGTCGTACCACAGATCGCTAATCCGCTTAAAACGGCCGGGTGCAACACCAGAGCCAGCAATACTTTCAAGAAACAGGCCATCCTGAAAAACCTTAATCGAATTATCAAGGTAATCACTGACAAATGTATTACCACGGCTATCGATGGCGACAGCCAACGGAAACACTACCGCGTCAGACTGAAATGTTTTCACATGCGAGCCATCACGCCCCATTACCTGCAATCGATGGCCAAGGCGCGCGGTGACGTAAATGCCAGCGGCGCCAGAAGTCATCGCCGTAATATTTAAAAATTGCCCTTCTTCGACACCACGTGTACCAATCACGCCCTGTAACTCTCCTGTAGTAGAGAACACCAGAACGTCATCACTAGAGCCATCTGCAATCAACACTCGCCCCATCTCTTCGTCATAGGTAACCGCAACAGGACGAATCAAATTTAAACTATCCTGGAAAACACGAATCAGGTCTCCATTACGACTAAAGTGCAGAACACGTGCAGAATCAGCATCTACCAATAGAAATGAGTGATCCGGGTAAACATATAGATCCGTCACTTCACCGGCAGTAAACCTCTTGAGATCGAGCACAATCTTCAACTCATTACGGCTCAGGTCATAGCGATAAAGTAGTTCCGTACCGGCATCCACTACAAAAACAAAGTTGCCACGCGCGGCCACCTGTACTGGACGCACAAAGCGAACATATTGCTGACCAGTAATAGACGATAAAGCCGCGTTATCTGTCCAGGCTGATTCGATCCCGCCTTCAATATCACGCCAGCCAAAAAGTGACTGTTGTGCTGATGCATTCGCCGCGCTAGAGACGACGCCTTTTGACAACACAGTGCACCCTCCAATAAAGAGGCAGGATGTCAGTGCGATTAGCGTCGCAAGTTGGCTTGATTTGGAACGGAATGACATCGGCCGCAATTCATCGTTGGTGGAAAGGCGACTTTACCATGACACACACCGCAATATTCACCCTGAATAATTGCAGACATGGAGACAGGATTACCGCCTTTTTGAGGAATAAAGATCAAGGGATGACAGTTAGCACAGGTCAGCCACTCAGTATGTTCTAAATGCGGAAAACGGACATGAGGCATTGAGCCCGTATTTGTAAAGATAATATCGAAATCAACCGGGTACATCTCCTCTTCCCCCGTCAGGCTCATGCGCGGATCAATCAATCCTTGCCGTAACGTCTTCACCCAGTCGATGATGCCCTGCGAGTCCCGTGGAAATTCAGCCATCGCCTCATATGGCTCCTGTAGCAGTTTGACCGCATCATTGGTTGGATCATGTATGCCATCTTCAGCCAGTGGCACAACTTCACCTTCAGTCTGAAAATGCAGTCCACGAGACCAAACGGCCGTAATCCCCGGTTCTGATGGATTGGATGCATCCGTAAACGCTGATTCTGCCGCATTGCTCGGTGCACTAAAACAAAAACAGACCATCAGCACGAGCACACACCACCACCAACCACTCATTGGTCGTGTCTGCTGCGATCGTTCGCTCATGGCCTGCGTCATGCTATCTCACTCCTACCATCCGTAATGCACGTTGCAACTGAAACGTGGCACCCTGCAACATCAGAATCGCATTTTTGTAGTCTTTTCCCTTTGCCACTGGAATGGATTGCTGATAGATATCTTTGCCTTTCACAACAAACTGATCCATCAATTCTATCGCTCGTTTAGAAGGGCGCCTCTGTTCGATCGCGAGCGGAATCAGCTCTTCATAACTCAGAAAACGTGCGTGCTCGTACTCATACTCTTCCAGTGGCGTCTCAAAGTTCTTATCATATACCACCGTGGTGTTGTCAAGCATTTTACCCAATGCTGATGTAACCGCTTTTTGTAGATTCTTCATCAAACGATTGGCTGCGACAATTTCCTTCATCTCATAAAGGCTTTCTGCCGCTTCAATGGTACTTTCTAATTCAGCATAACTCAAATCTTCACGCACATCTGTTCGACCACTCTTCTCCAAGCGTTCAACATTACGTTTATATGATGCCTCAAAAGATTTCACCTCTTCCAGAAGAGCGGTAAATATCCGTTTTTGCTCTTCTAACTGCTCGGGCGTCGGTACTAGGCGCGCCGCCGTACTCATCGAGCGAAGTGACTCATCCACCTCAAATAGCGCCAATACAAGATCGCCCGCATCCAGTGCTATCTTCGCTTTATTGAGGCGATCATGTGCATCTGTGTAGGCAATTTTTGCCTTATCATTATCACTATTAGCGACGCGTTTCCCCGCTGATGAATGGCTGACAAACATGTCTGCAAAGCTGATTTTTTGCTTCACCGTTCGCTCTGAAACAGGCTTAGGCGGTTTTGTTGGCGGCAATTTCGAGATATCGATCTTGCCAAGCACTACCTTATCTTCTTCACCTGCATTCGCAATATGGATTTTGCCGCCCATATATTTGTGGTTACGACAAGCATAAAAAAATTCTTTGGGTGTTTTGTTATCCGTTTCGATGGTGACAATACCATCATAGGTAAAATTACCTTCAACCCCTTCTACCAGCACCGAGGCTCCCCAGCCTACCGACTCTGTAGACAGATAGAAGTCATGTTTAATATCCGTATCCACCCGAAAAGCGTAGCTTTTACCGCGCGTGAGTACAAGCTCTTTACCCGCCACACCATCAATGTCCATACCCCGTTTGTGGCCAACACCATAGAATGGATGAGTGTCTGGCTTATCTTGCGCGGTGACCACAAAAATACGTTCAATTTCAAGCGTTCCGTCATCGCCCCAATCATCAAAGGCATAACCGGGCATTGCCAAGCCAAGCAGAGTAGCGATCATCCCTATACCCACTGGAGAACGCATCTGAAATGGTATTTTCATGGTTTCAAATTCCTTAAAATTAACTGAACAATTAATCCTGCCTGAAACACATTATAGGGAACGCCGGGCGAAGGGTTCGCCCGGCGTTAATGATCAAACCCAAGAATATGTGACAGCTCTGATTAATATGTCGGTTATTTCCAGGGATTCTTCAGCGTTGCTTCACTCAAAGGAGGCGTCCAGTCAGCCGGTTTAGGCTTAGAGTGACACTTACGGCAGGTCTTGGTCTCAATTGGAAAGGAGACCTTGCCGTGGCAGACACCACATTTCTCTCCTAAGAGAATCGCAGACATGCTGATCTGATTGGCATTCTTCTGCGGGATAAAGATTGCAGGGTGGCAATTTGAGCAGTAAAGCCACTCTGTGTGTTGACGATGTGGGAAGACCACATCAGGTACAGATGCCTTCACTGGACGCACAATATCAAGATCAAGTACAAATGGCTCTTCATTTGGATCGGAACGATCCCAACGCGGGCGCAATTTACCCTCATCAAGTGCCTTCACCCAGTCAACATAGTTACCATACTCACTTGTTGGCAGCCCTTTATAGGCATCAAGCGGATGCTGCAACGAGTGTGTTGCTTCATTTTCTGGATCATGGATGCCATCTTCCGCAGGCGGAAGATTACGCGATTTTGGCTTCTTCAGATTAACGTTAAAGATATTGGCTGGAGAGACTTCAGCCAACATCACTGGTAATTCCACCCCGGTCACCTCATCTGCATAACTCTGCGCATTCCACGCAAACGCAGACATCAGCATCGCTAGAGAAAAGGAAATAGCTTTAGTTTTATGATTCATGGCTTACCTTCCTTTTAATTCTTAGCGTCTTTGTCTTGCAGTGGCTTATATGCCGGTGCGATCAGACGTTGCACCGTACTGCCGTGAAAATGGGTTGGTTGCCCCGGTATTCCGGAATGGCACAGGGCACAGTTTTCTACCGACCATGAAATTTCACCGTTATGACAGGCCCCACAGAACTTACCATCGATGATTTTTGCCATATCAATTTTATTACCACCCGCTTTAAACGCAAAACCGAGGTCGGTATGACAAACCTTGCAACGGAAACGAATTCGGTGGAACCAGTGCGGGAAAACTGCCGGGCGCATTCCTGCTGCATCAGCATAGTTATTGATCACGACATCAGCATACTCTGCTTGCGCAGGCTGCGGGACCCCCAGAGCCCCCATATACGCTAATACCCCTATGATCATCGACTTCAACACATTACGCTTGATCTTAGATGACATATCAAACTCTCTCCTCGTAATTTACTCTTATTATATGAGGCCTGCGACGCCTGTCAGAAACGTCGCGTAACCTGAAAATACACCAAAGTGTAATCCTGCTCCCCAGCATCAATCAGGCGCCAACTGGCCCTAGTATCTACTAGACCGACACTATAATCCAGTCGGTTTTCCCATTCAGAACGATCAATTCCCGAATCCTGAGATGCTCGTGACACGCGTGCATCAAATCCATAACGTAAACGAGGAATACCGAACAGCCTGGAAAGCTGATAATTTATCGCTCCCGTCGTTGTTGTTAATACCTCGCTCTCATCCTGACCCGCAAAATTTTGGCGCACACTTTGCGCCGTAATATTACCCGTTAACGAACTGCGCCGGCTCAGGTTCTGCGTGCGAGAAAGCTGTAAATTCACCAGCTGCTGGTCACTTTCCCGATCGCCCAGCGTTCGCGCATCAGACACCGTCAGCTGTGAATAAGTACTATCACGAGCGCCATAACTATCCCAGCCGAGATTCACCGAATGGTCAAGCCGCTGTGCATTGGTATCCTCATCACCACTTTCAAACGACGCGTTTACCGCCTGACTCCAACCAAACCGCAGCACGGAACTTTTCTCATCATTCATCCAGCTACGATTGGCATCATGTCCCAAACTAACACTCATGGTTTGGTAATCCCTATCCCTCTCGATCCCTTGTGTTTGAGCAGAAGCCGAGGCATTCCACTGATACTTCATTCCGAAAGGAATTTCATGGATATCAGACTGCACCAACGCGCCCAAGCGCCCAAGATACGAGTTATTATCTTCAGTGCCATTATCATTAACTGAAAAATTCACACTTCCATCAAAACGCATATTCTTTGTATATTGATACAACCCGGCCGCCGTCGCATTAAGACTCAACAATTCAGTTTCATTACTAATCACATCATCAGCCGTGTTAGTTGAAATGGCATCACTAGCAAGATTAAAGACTCGCACACCCGCACTTGCGCTCACTTTTCGGTTAACGGGACGCCAAAACACAAAGCTCGATGCCTGCAGACTAGTCGTATCGACTTCACCGTTACTAAATACAGTATCAGACGCCACCCCTTTCGTTTGATACTGGTAGTAATCCGTAGAGGTATCCACCCTGAGTGCGCGCTCTGGATTAAGATAAAAGTGATCGCCACTCAATGTAAGATTTGTTGACTCCTGACTTAAAACAGCCCTGTCGATAGACTTGTAGTTCCCCCGTAACTGAACCCGATGATCACCAAAGCCAAGGTCAGTACTGCCGCCTAAAAGCCAGTCACTGTATTTTTCACTATTACTGGAGTCCCAGCGATTAGCATCAAAATTCCACTTAAAACGACTCGCCTTGCCTGCGGTAATATTCTGTCTAAGCGAAAATCGTTTGGTTGAAAACTCTCGGCTGCCCGCTGAAGTAAGCGGACTGGTCACCGTATTCACGGTATCGACTCGGCTGTCGTTCGCCTGGTAAGAAATCGAAATAGGAAAACGGCTCTGCGGAATCACATTGAGATTTAACTCGCCCGTTGTCAATGTCGTTGTACTATTACTCGCACCGGGGGACCCAGCCGACCTCGCTTTGTAGTCAGTATTATCCTGTGTCAGCCTTAAGTTCACGTCTACTGTGGCCATCCACGGCTGCCACAGATAAGACCTGCCGCGTATTGCACCACGCAATTGATGACCTGCCGTTTCGCTATTATCGCCCTTCATGAGACGATAGGCATACCCCACTTCCCCCGATAGATCAATCGGCGCCGCTAATGGCGCGGCGAGCGGGCACAGCAGCGCCATCGAGGCGAACAGATGTAAACGCCGTCGAGATGCCATCTCCCTAGCCATCAAGTCCACATTGATCTAACGTTACAAATACGACTTGCAACGACCGCATGATAATCAGAACAACCCCCTACTACTCATCGCTAATGGGTAACAGCGACGGATCCCTTAGCTGCACATCCGCACTGCTGCGCATCTCACTCATAAATTCACGCCAGTTCTTTTCGCTCTGCTCACGCAGATACAGATCGCGCGCGCGCGGTGCGACCCGTTCAAACGAATTCAACACTGGCGAAACTCGCTCATCAACCCTGAATATCGCCACACCTTTCAGCAGACGAATCGCCGACGATACCTCCCCCGGCATCATCTTATCCAGTACCTGCTGCGCCTCTTCCGCTAACATTCCTTTGTGAACGTACCCCAAATCGCCGCCTTTAAGCCCGGAGCCATCACTTGAATGCAAGCGGGCCATCTCTGCAAAATCGCCGCCCCGTCGCAGCCGCTTAATTAAGCGCTCGCCCTCATCCATCGCCGCCTGCCATTGAGCTGTTTGCGCCCAAGGTTCGACAGCTAACAAAATCAACGAGACACGTAACCGCTCCGGTGTCGTAAATTGCTCAGGATTGGCCTGATAATAGGCCATCACCGCCGCTTCACTCACTTCAGTCACGTCTCGCACCTGAGCCTCAAGCTGCTCGAACTGACTCTGCTCCTCTACCTGCGGCAATAACTCTGCAAGAAACCCTTCTCGCTGCGCCTGCCAATGCGGCCGCGACTCATAGCGCGCCTCAATGGCTGCCAACTGAACCTTCACCTGCGCTGGCTCTGCTACTATCCCTCTTTCTTTCACTGCGGAGCGCATCAACACCTGATCAACCAGGCGCTGCGCCACCTCTTTGCGAAACGCAGCCTCTTCCGCTTCGGGGATATCCCCATGGTAAAACCGCTGTCGTTTTCCCACATGCAAAAATGTATCAAATGTCTGCTGTGTGATGACATTTCCGTCCACCACCGCAAACACATCCGCAGCAAGCACCTGGTGATTCTGCCCAGGCACCTTTTGTTGCGCCGCCAATGCAGGCACAGCCATTAAGCCAAGCACCAACGAGAGCACCGTCAATCTCATAACCATCTCTTACTTTGCGTGACAAGTCAGACAGACCGCACTGCCAGCGGGGTCAATCCTCAAAAAAGTGGGGTTGTAATCCACATGCGGGTCATGGCACGAAGCACACTCCACATAAGGCTGCAGCTCACCAACATTGCTACCGCGCGTCCCGACGCGAGAATAAAGCTTTAAATCTCGTTTATTAAAAGAGGAATCAGGATGCTCGCGACTATCGACCCACCACACCCGCCCCGTACTCAACACTTCTGAGCTTGGCGGGTTAAAGTCGATATCAACTCTTGGTCGCCCCACTGGATAGCTTTCTGAATAGCCTCCACCGGCATATTGAATCCCGACAGGGTGGTCGTTCGTCAGATCTTTACCTAAATTCGTCACCACATCGACCGGGCCAATGCGCCCCTGAACAGCCGCCGCCTGACCACTCCAGTCACCCGCTGAAAAAGAGGGGTTATCAGAAAGTGAGCCTGGCTCATTAATCATAGAATCCATCGCCTGCGAGCCATCATGACAAGAGAGGCAGGCTATCGAGACCGAGCCTATCGGCTCTACATTCGCATCCAGCGTGGTGGTACCCATCTGGTCATAGGTTTGAAAACCGCCCGCATCCAGCTGACGATTCCAGAGGGGCACCGCCGCCGAAGCATCACCGCCATGCGGGGTGTGGCAAAAGACACAGATCTCTTCTGTGCCACTAAAATTACTGGCCGCATTCACGCCGCTACTGCCAAGATTGTGTTTGGTGTTGTAGACGCCGGCAACAGCACTCATAGCAGGCAAGAACATGCCCACCAAAACGCCCCCCAGCAAATGCCCGATTAAACGAGCTCTCCCACCACGTCTTGTCATATTTTTTATTATCTCCCCCGAGCCTGTAGCAACGCAGAAAAAGCCATTGATACAAGAAGTAATTTATAGCACAACAGGGCATTCCAGTGCACCTCTATTTTGTGCCAGCAGCGCTAACCCCTTAATTTCCGCACAAAAAAAAACGGGCACCCTAAGATACCCGCTCAATTCAACAATACAACGGCGTATCAGCTATTTGCTGCTGAAGCGCTTGTTCAGACCAAATGAGAAAGCAGAGATTGTATTGCCCTCAACACCCGCCATATCTTTCAAACCATATTTCGCATTGGCATCGTTGTTAGTCGCCGTGTAAAGCACATAGAGCTCCGTGTTTTTAGAGTACGACTTAAACGCACCCAGTGCATAATGGGTGGCACCCGTACCCGCTGCATTATCAAGGTCATCTGCCTGACTGTAGGCAGCTTTCAGCGTCGTGTTACCGACCTTATGAGCTGCATTCAGGTAAAATGCACTGCGCGCCTGCCCTGATGCGGAGGCGAGCGTCATTGGAGCAACCTCGGCACCCGCTGCATTTTCAGCATTTTCATAGATAAACCCCACGGTCGTACCCTGGCCAAAATCCCAGCGCCCGACTAATTTGGTTGCGGCCACATCTTCATACTGGCCATCGTCTTTAAGTTTTGCATCATTCCTGGCCTCTGTCACGACTGCCACATAAAACGGCCCCTTGTCATAATTCAGGCTAAAACTGGTGACGCTTTTTTGCGGAGAAATCAGCTTGCCGGGCAGCGCATCCTCTTTGCTGCCCGCGCTGTCCGTTGTGTACGACAGATCCAGCTTCACTCCGCCAAATTTTGGCGTGGAGTACCAAATGGTATTATCAAAACGGTTATCAAAGGTGTTAACACCATTAACATAGCCAACAATCACGTTATGATCGGCACGTGTATTAACAAAAATATCGATCTTGCTAGAAGATGATTTCATCGGGTTACTCAGCTTTCCTGCCTTTAACAGCCCCCAGCTCCCCTTCAGACCACCATAAGTATCACGCCCCTTGACGGTCATATCACCATTATCGAGTTCAACCTCAGTCTCATACTGCCAGATAACAGAGAGGTTATCGCTCAGCTTCTCACTCCCCTTAAAACCAAGCTTGGAAGTATTGCTGTTCACCGACAGCGCACTATCGTCTCTTCCGCCAGTCACTGGGTCTTGCTCATTCTTCGACATATCGATCGACAGGCGAACATCGCCATAAACCTCAATCGCTTGTGCTACCAATGGTGCCGCAGCCAACATCCCGGCCACTGCCAATACCACTAATTTTCTCTTATTCACCCTATATCCTCTTATCAGAAAACAGACGCTAACACACTATAAAATGGCAATAGCATTAAAGATAATCATACTCAGCAACAGCGGCTCGCTATAACCCCAAAACCAGCACCAAGCAAAACTGGGGCAGTTTACAGAAATTCACGGGCCAATAGCAACCATTGCCATTCAATTTTCATCCTCGTTTTACAAAAAAACCGAACTAAGCAATATTACTAAGGATCAGTGGTGAATGACACTAGCTTAAGCGATGCCTTAAGCTTCGAGAGACGAGTCACATGGAGCTCATTACGACGCTGCTCTGCATGCCAAAGATCATACTGTGATTACTGGTTAATCCCGCTTTCTGATGCTTACAAACAAATATAGTCGAACGATAAGCAATCGATACAAACAGACAGCAACAGAGCCCTGTAATATACACGCATAAAAAAACCGGGCCAATAGGCCCGGTCTTAAAACCACTTAAACTAAAGCACTATTAGAATGTAGCGGTAAGCTTCAGCTTGGTCAGCGCACCCTCAGTCGCCCCTGTTACAGCACTTGCGAGACCATTAGCCATCGTACCTGAACAGGTAGTATTGACTGGGCAGTTAATACCTTCTGCATCAGCAAATTCCAGAGAAACTTTCAGATTAGAAGCCGCTTTATAGGCAACATTGAAGCTCACTCTTTCAGAGTCAAGCGTTGCAGTCGTACCCACCCAACTCATCTCTTCCAGACGCAGCCCTACAGAAAACTTGGTACCAGCAATAGCATACGTAGTCCAAAGATTGTATGAAGTATCGATAACTTCATCGTAAGTCGCATAATCCAGACCAACCATTAAACCTGCAAGCGGCGCAACGTCATACTGAACATTAAAATTCATCACATCGCCAACATTGTCAGGGCCCGCAACACCATTGGTATTGGACTCCTGCGTGACGATGCCAAGCTCAAGGTCTAAGCCAGAAATCGGCGAAGCGTTAACCAAAAGCGCCATTGAATTTTCGCCATTAGCGTCGCCAAGGTGATTCAACAGACCCGCGGTAACGGTCACAGGGCCTGCAGCGCCAACAACCGCAGCACCAGCAACGTTGTTACCATTAAGATCTGTTTGATGATCAAGCGAGCTACGAATCATACTGCTAGTACCAAAATTCCAGTCCGCCGCATCTTCAGCTTCCTGACCAATTGGGTTATTGAACACACCCGCGATGACAGTCACCGGTGCCAATTCAATTGCAAAATAGGCTTGTTCAACAGTCGCACTATCACCACTAGCAGCATCAGTTCCCAAGGCAAGATCGGTATCAATACGCACAGTCACACCATCCGTTGGTGTTGCCGTAACATCAATCTCAGCTTCAACCTGAAACTTACCTTCTTTTGAGTTCTCACAAGCAGAAGCACCCGCTGGTGCGCAAGGAGTCACTGCTTCATTCTGATCAGCCGTCAGCACATAGTCAACAACAGCAAAACCACTCACCTCTACAGCATTCGCAGCAGCACCATATCCAGAAACCAGACCCGCAACGGCCAAAGCAATCAGTTTTTTATTCATTTTATAATTCTCCCCTAAGGTATTTCGGGTCGCTAAACCCTTCAATGTTGGTTAACGTTAAACAACAGCTTGTTTATATACAACGATAAAAACAGAAATGCAACGTTTTTTTATATAAATAACCATTATTTACAACATACAGCTAATGTATGTTGTAAATTAGCAACGCTCCTGTTTTAAGATACTACTCTCCAAAGCTGACAATACTATACTTAAAAGCCATACAGTAAAAAAGGAGATAATACACCAAAAACAAAAAATCTACAGAATTCAGACTTTCTTTATTAAACAGGGAGCACAGTATTGATTCCTCCCCGCAACTGCGTGGATTCAGCGCACACAAACCAGTAGAACGCTACAATTTATCAGACAACCCAAAAACAAAAAAGCCCACGACAAGGCGGGCTTCTGCTTATTTGGCTGGGAGACCAGGATTCGAACCTGGATTGGCGGAGTCAGAGTCCGCAGTCCTACCGTTGGACGATCTCCCATAAATGCAGGGTAAAGGTACAAGATAAAAGGGGAAAGGAAAAGCCCCGACTACTCCTGCAACTTTGTGATAATGCCTTGCAGCATTCTTGAAATCTCTACCGCTTCTTGATGAGAAGGCTCAAAAACCTCTTTTGGTAAAAGACCCGCTTCTCGCCCAATATAAAGCTGCGTACGCAACTCACCACTTAGAACCTTTAGCCTATACCTTAAGAAACGTAAATACTCTTTTCGAGAATTACGCTCATAGCCTTCAGCAATATTGGAGGGAACTGATAATCCAGAAAGGGTTATCTGATCTCGAAACCCAAAGTCTCTGCAATCTCGAAACTGCTTATACAACTCAACTGATAAACGACAACTGCGCTTCCAGACTTCTAATTTTTCGAAGGCGTCCATGCCTTCCCTTTCCCCTTGTATCTTTTCCTCTTTCCCCTGCGCTAATAAAAAATAGCGCGGAGCGTTTTATTAGCGCTTGGAGAACTGAGGACGCTTACGCGCTTTGTGCAGGCCCACTTTCTTACGCTCAACTTCACGCGCATCACGCGTCAAAAATCCTGCGCGACGCAGCGGGCTGCGTAGTTCTTCATTATAGGCCAGCAAGGCACGTGCAATGCCATGGCGAATCGCGCCGGCCTGGCCCGTGTTACCACCGCCCACAACGGTAATCTGAAGATCAACACTATTCAGCATATCGACAGCCTCTAATGGCTGACGCACCACCATACGAGATGTTTCACGACCGAAGTACTCTTCCAGCGTGCGCTTGTTAACAGTGATCTGACCTGTTCCACCAGGCTTCATGAATACGCGTGCACTTGAACTCTTGCGACGCCCGGTGGTGCAAAGTACCTTGTCTGTCATTTACTTAATTCCTGACTACTTAAATATCGAGTGGTTTAGGCTGCTGTGCAGCGTGGCCATGCTCGCCACCTGCATACACTTTCAGTTTTCTGAACATTGCACGACCCAGAGGGTTTTTTGGCAACATTCCTTTTACGGCCAGCTCGATAATCCGCTCAGGCTTTTCTGCCTGAAGTTTTTCAAAGCTGATCGATTTCAGGCTACCAATATAGCCTGTATGACGATGGTAAATTTTATCGGTTGTTTTATTACCGGTCACGCGCACCTTTTCGGCATTAACGACAACAATATAGTCACCAGTATCGACATGCGGCGTGTATTCCGCTTTATGCTTGCCACGCAGACGCAGGGCAATCTCGGATGAAAGACGACCCAGGGTCTTGTCTTCTGCATCCACGACATACCAATCGCGTCTTACACTCTCTGCTTTTGCACTGAAAGTCTTCATCTATTTCCAACTCCAAAACGGGTATCCGGCCTTTCCCCAGCCTTTGCCGGAGAACCCTAGAATCTGTAAAGAGCGGAAATTCTACAGAAATTGACGGCCAGACACAAGAGTAGAACAGCAGATACAAGGAAAAGGGCAAAGATAAAAAGCGGAGGACTCTTCCCTTTGCCTCTTGCCCTCTTACTCTTTACCCTATTTTAAGGCGTTCCACCACGCGGCCATGAGTCAGATGCTCATCAATAATCTCATCGACATCTGTTTTATCAACGTAGTTGTACCACACCCCTTCAGGGTAGACCACCAACACAGGGCCCTCAGAACAACGGTCAAGACAACCGGCGGAATTGACCCGCACCCTATCCTTGCCAGAGAGACCCAGCGCCTTTACCCGCTGCTTCGCATAGTCACGAACCTCGGACGCGCCAAAGCGCTGACAACATTCACGACCATCGTCGCGCTGATTGGTACAAAAAAAGACATGGCGTTTAAAATGCATAAGCGCGACGATACAAGAGTAAAGGGGCAAGGGCAAAGGGAAAAGATAAAAATAGCGCGTATTTCCCTTTGCCCTTTTTCCCTTGTCCCTTTACCCTGAGAATTTATGAATATAGATTCTCTGATTAAAGAAGCAGACCGCTGCGTAAAATGCGGCCTCTGTCTGCCACACTGCCCTACCTATCAACAACGACAGGATGAAGGGGAGTCGCCGCGCGGTCGCATCGCATTGATGCAGGGGCTTGCGCAAAAGAAATTGCCGCTGAGCGAAAAACTGATCGGTCATCTTGATCGCTGCCTGGCATGTCGTGCCTGCCAGGCGATGTGCCCATCAGGGGTGAAATATGGCGAGCTGCTCGAAGCGACCCGCGCCACCATCGTTAATGAAACAGACGCGCCCAGCGGGCGCGCCGCCGAAATGATGCAGCGATTTGTTACGGAGCCAACTCATCGCCACAACCTCAGCCGCCTACTGCGCATTTACCAGGGCAGCGGGCTCGGCTGGCTAACACGCCATAGCGGCTTGCTTCGCCCACTAGGCCTACAACGACTCGAGGGCGTACTGCCCAAATTAGGCACCGCGCTACCCACACAAAATTACCACCCGCCCATTGGCAAACAAAAAGGGGAGGTTGGACTGTTTGTTGGCTGTATGGGCGATAGTCTCGACACCACCACCATTCATGCAGCGATTAAACTGCTCACCCATCTCGGCTACGGCATCCACCTGCCTGCCAAACAAAATTGCTGCGGTGCCCTGCACCTCCACCGCGGTGACCTGAAGCAGGCCGGCGCACTAGCCAGTGAAAATCGCGCCGCCTTTAGCAGACTCAATATTGATGCACTCATCTACTGCGCCAGCGGCTGTGGCAGCACACTGCAAAAACTAGAGCAGACTGGACGTAACGATGCGTCCATCATGGAAATTGGGCAATTTCTGGCGCAAATCGAATGGCCAGTAACACTGACGCTACGCCCGCTCAATAAACAGATCATGATTCATCTACCCTGCAGCCTTAACCATGTATTAAGGCAGGGCCACACACCTGAAGCACTACTATCTAAAATCCCCGGTATAAAACTGGTACCGTTACCCGACAACCAGAACTGCTGCGGTGCAGCCGGTGACTATATGATTCGTCATCCAGAAATAGCGGATGAGTTGCGTGATAATAAATTACGCCAGCTGGATACCATGCGCCCGGATATTTTAGTGAGCTCAAATATTGGCTGCGCGCTGCATATTGCAGCAGGGATACGCGATCTTGGTTTGAAAATTGAAGTGATTCACCCGGTGACATTGTTGGCACGCCAGCTGCCTTAAAAACAGACGAGTAGCCCAGGCTACATATTAAAGTTCAAATCAAAGCCAGTAGGCTGACTTGGTCATCAACTTTGAGGTCAGCTGCATAAATCCTTTTACCGGCGCAGGTAACTCAGCACCACCCGCCTCAACGGCCATATTGCCGTGATGCGCCTCATCTTCTTTCATCTGCTCAAGGATCTTGCGGCTTTTGAGATCTTTTTCAGGGATCTGTTCCAGATGCGCTTCAAGATGACTGATCACCTGACGCTCGGTCTCGGCAACAAAACCAAGACTCCATTTATCCCCCACCTTACCCGCCAACGCACCAATCGCCAGCGATCCACCGTACCACAGCGGGTTTAGCAGACTGGTGTGACTACCGAGTTCCGTGACACGCCGCTCACACCACTCAAGGTGATCATTCTCTTCCAGCGCTGCCCGCGCCATCTTTTCACGCACTTCTGGCAATTTGGCGGTCATCGCCTGCCCCTGATAGAGCGCCTGCGCCGCAACCTCACCGGCGTGATTGATCCGCATCAAGCGAATCGCTAACTGCTTTTCAGTATCCGTCAGTTCTGCCTCAGCAACCCCTTCTGTGGGATTGGGGCGCTCGGTCACTTCTGGCTTGCCAAAAACAGTTCGAATACCGTGATCAAA
>QIJH01000012.1 GCA_003232725.1 Chromatiaceae bacterium
CACAATCAGCTTAATTTTTTCAGCATCAGCTGAAGCGATGAAGTCATCTAACAACGACTGCTTATGTTTGTTGACACCTTCATGGTATACACCGCCCAGCCGAATGAGACTATTGTCTATCTGCTCAAACAGATCCATGCGTAAAGAGGAACTACCAGCATTTATGGTCAACAGTAACATTTAGTAAGTAGCCCGGATGAAGTGGCAAGTAATTCCGGGTTGTTGGCATAACTTTTCCCTCTGGATTACACGATGTTTTACCCAGACTACAGTTGCTCCCAAACAGGAAGACAGTACACCTGGAGTACTAGAAACCAGTGCTGATAATTCAGTAGCCTTTAGATTTTGGCCTTCACCAGAAGGATGAATGTTAGGAATAGTATGAAAACTCGAACACCCGCCATCTGAACTCAACACCACACCAACTTTTATTGCTCTATCCATCAATCAACCTGCTGGTGAAGAGTCGTGACAAAAATCGGAGGGATGTTTATAATGCGCAGTGGTATAAATCTCCGCCAATCGTATCATCAGCTGTTGTGGATCAGAATCATAGATCAACCGTGCACCGGTATCCTTACCACCAAAACTGGCAACAATATCCGGCAACGTTGCCGTGATGCCGCCGCTACCCTCAAGCACACCGATCAACTTGCCTTCATCATAGGCGATGGCAAACTCTCCCAGAGTGCCGGAACGGCCACCGAGAATCACTACCATATCGCTGGAGCGAATATTGGTCACCTCCCGCCCCATCAATCCACTGCCGGTATAGATAATCACATCAAAATTATCTGATGGTGAGTGATATTTATGCACATGTTCATCAAGGCTCAAGGCAGGTGAAATACCTACGGAAAGGCCACCGCTGTTGGTCGCGCCGCGCGCGCATTCATAAGGCAATCCAGGGCAGGCGCCAGTAATCAGCACAAACCCTTTTTGGGCGATAGCCTCACCGAGGGCATAGGAAATCTTTTCCAACTGCATCCCCTCTTCACTACCCGCCGATCCCATTACACCCACCGTAAGACGCATCCCTGGTGCCTTGTTAATAAACGTCTCCGACCGCGCCAGGAATTTTCTTTTACATTGCTCCGAACAGAAATAGTAACTGCGGCCACTGTATTCAGCCATTGCTTGCGCATTGAGCGGGTCAAGCTCCATTAAACAGACGGGATCACGAACCATCATCAACTCTCCTTATTGCCATTAGAAATAACATCTTCGCGCTTCAAAATAAGTTTGTGAACTTTGACGATGAATATTAAAATCACCGAGGAAAGCCATTTTGCTATCCACTACCAATAATTTACGATGATCACGCCGGTTGTAACATAACGGTTCACGCCACTGCCAGCGATGAAAATGGCGCACCGTCACTCCGGTCGCCTCAAGCATCGGCCCCAATGTACGATAGAATTGAAACAGCGAACCCAGCGTATCCACCAACAGACGCACCTCCACCCCCGCTTTTGCTTTGTCGGACAAGGCTTGAGCAAAGCGCTGACCTACCTCATCATCAACAAAGATATAAGTTTCCATCCAGACCTTTTTTTTCGCGCTGCCGATCGCTGCAAGCATCGCCTCAAACAGCTCATCACCTTCTGTATAGAGTTCAATCAGACCATCACCCACACCTGATTTTGGCAACGGATTACATGCGCAGGGATTGACCATTACGCTAATATAAAACAGAAAATGTCACGATTTATCTCTCCTGTGGAAATAGCTTCGTAGCTCAATCAACCATGCACACAGCACTCACCCCGACACCAAATACAGTGACAATCAACGTGGTCACAGGTGATATCTTTGCGATGGCTTTCATAACGACGCCTCGCCCACGGCCCTAATAAACGTTTGGGCCAGGAGGGCTGATACTGCTGACGCAGTGATTCACGCAGGTTTTTCCTGGTGACAAGCTGTCCCAGAAACCAGCCGTAGCCACGACTCCCCGCCAAACTAAACAGCGCACGATTAACCACGGCAGTCTCCATCTGTGGTTTCAGCTCGCGCTGCCACAGCGTGTCATAGTTTTCACCCGTCAACAGGCTCTGCGCCGCCAGTACACCGGATGAAATCGCCAGCCGCATACCAAACCCCCACAGCGTATCCTGAAAACCGGCCTGCTCCCCCACCAGTGGGTGAGAGCCACTATAAGCGCTTTCAGGAATGCGGAAATTACCACTACCACCATGATGCTGAGGGTTTTTCATCTCCAGCCCCACCAACCGTTGAAAGGCTTCCAGGGTTCTCTCAACGTAACGTTTTTCCTGTTTAAAGTCGGAAAACATACAGCTCTTCACTGTACCCTTGCCGTTCATCACCAGAAGATAAGCATAACCTTCCGGTGCCAGTTGGTCGTCGCAAATTGCCCAATAACCATCAGCCATGTCCGTTTCAAAATGGTAACCAACGGCAATGGCATCGGCGGCTCGCGGCCCTGCAGCGAGGATTCCTGCACCGGCCATGTGACGCAGACGGCTATTAAAGCGCACCTCAACACCCAGCGACTGCGCCTGTTTGAGCAGTGCGCTATCAAGTGATCCCGGACCTGGCCCACGCTCTACAATATAGAACAACACCTCGTCGCTCTTAATCTCATAACGTTTATCGCGAGGGTCAAACACCGTTCCGTTACGACAGGGCATCGCGTCAAACTCTGTTGTGATACCCAGTTTCGACAGGACACTTAACGCATCCTTTTGTGTCGTCCAATTTTCTATTCCCTGAAAATCACCACCAAAACGATGCCCTACCTCTTTTTGTGTTTCGTGAACAACCACTTCACGCCCAGCCTTTGCCAAAGTGATTGCCGCAGCTAATCCGGCAGGGCCAGCGCCAGCGATTTCGATAGGTGCTGCAGAATTCGTGCTGTTTTTTATCACTGTCATCGTACTCACCCTCCTTTATTTTTTTGGAACTAGTGCCGATGTTTATCATCGCTATCGCTAGATTTTCCATGTCCGCCGTGCATAAACAACATCATGCCGACACAGCACAGCACCAACAAAAGTATTAACCAGTTTTCTGCTAACCATTCCATCATTTTTCTCCTCTGGCTGTTTCGTTAATGTTCACTTAACATCACCTTAAATAAGTACCATTCGAGTTAGGTTGGGGATTTATACACTCATGTCACAGCCGCCATATCAATATGCCCACAAGGGCACTCCTCGGCGCAGATTCCACACCCCTTACAGTAGTCGTAATCAATTTGGTAACCGCCCTCTTTTTTGATCACCGCCGCATCAGGGCAAAAGTGCCAGCAGTTATCACATTCAAAACAGACACCACAACTCAGGCAACGTTTCGCCTCCTGCTCAGCGGCGTTATCACTCAGACCTTTTACCACTTCTTTAAAGCCATCGAGTCGCTGTTCACTCGTCTCACCTTCATGGCGAGGCTGTTTGGGATAGTAGTGCAGTTGCATCTCTCTGAAGGTGATTTTCGATTTTTTGTGGTCATTGAAAACCGACGATTCACCTTTTAAACTCGATGCAATCGACATTGCGGCTTGATAACCACTGCCCACGGCAACTGCAGCCAATTTGGATTTGCTCACCGTATCACCACCCAGCCAGACACCATCCGCTTCTGGCAATGTTTCCAGTCCGTGCCAGTCTGCCTCCTGACCGATCGCAAAAATCACCAGCCCCGCCGGGATAAACTCCTCGGTGCCATCAAAATATTTGGGATTAAAATTACCGTGACGGTCATGTACTTGATCCACACGGGCGATCTCAATGCCAGACAAATGTTCACCGCTGCGCACCAAACGGCGCACCCCGGCACGATAGATCAACTGAACCTCCTCAGCCTCTGCCTCAACAACCTCGGTTAATGAGGCTGGCATTTCAGTGGCTAAATCCCGATGATGAGTGCCATGTGGGTCTTGCGCACAGATCACCGTCACTTCCGCCCCCAGGCGTCGCACGCAACGCGCCACATCAACCGCGGTGTTACCACCACCCACAACAGCCACCTGCTTGGGCAATCGCATCTGCTCGCCGCGATTGAGCGATTGCAAAAACTCAATGCCACTCATAATGCTGTGATGAGAACCGCCTTTTTCTGGCCTGTCGTTATATGAATGGGGACGTGCCTGCTGTGTGCCGATGGCCAGAAAGAGTGCATCAAACTGATCACGCAATTCACCCTCACTAATCTCTTTACCGACACGCGTATTAAGACGTAACTCAATCCCTAATGCGAGAATGACCTCGATCTCACTGGCCAGCACCGACTTGGGCAAACGGTAATCTGGAATAGCGCTGCGCAACGTACCACCGGGTTTTGCCTGTGCATCGAAAATCGTCACGTGGTAACCACGCCGTACCAGTTGAAAGGCACAAGAGAGGCCGGCTGGCCCTGCACCCACAATTGCCACCCGTTGCGACTGTGCATTATCGCTAATCGCTTCGTGACACCACCCCTGTGCAATCGCCATATCGCCAAGATAACGCTCCATCGCATGGATGTTGACGGCACTGTCGAGATGTTTACGATTACAGGGCGACTCACAAGCGTGGTAACAGATGCGCCCCATAGTGGCTGGAAAAGGATTGCGCTCAGCAAGCTTATGCCACGCCGCCTGCCACTGCTGCTCACTGGCCAGCGCCAGCCAGCCTTGAATATCTTCAGAGGCAGGACAGGTCTGACTACAAGGGGGCCATTTATTCTGATAGAGCGGTTGCTGGGTAGCCCAATCACCGGTGTGGTAAGCAGTGCTGCTGCCGGGTTCAATTTCAAGCTTAGGCGCCATGTTCTGCTCCTCCTGAAGTAGAAGTAGAAACATAACCACCGCGGCCATTGCGCTCACTCTGCATTGCACGTGCGGTATCCCATTTCGTATCCGCCTCAAGCAGACCGTAACGACGAATGCGAGCATCGGCCAGCGCCTGCAGATGGCGCAGTTCTACGCCGCCCTCTTTACCTGTAAACAGATGTTTGAAGCGACCCTGCGGGCGCAGGTACTCCTCCACCGGTTTCTGTTCAGCAAGGCGCATCACGCCGGTAAGTTCACCATGTTCCAACTCCAGTAATGGAAACAGTCCCGTCTCCACCGCCAAACGCGAGACCGTTACAGACAAGGCACTGTCATGCATCCAGCCCAAGGGGCAAGGTGATAAAACTTGCAGAAAGCGCGGCCCTTTGATGCTCATCGCCTTTTCTACTTTGGCTTTCAGATCGGGGAAATAGGCGATGGTTGCGGTCGCCGCATAGGGCATGTGGTGAGCCGCCATAATAGAGATAACATCTTTTTTCAGCTCATGTTTACCGTTGGCAAGTCTTCCTGGTGGCGAGGTAGTGGTACGTACCGCATGAGGCGTAGAGCTAGAGCGCTGCACGCCGGTGTTCATGTAAGCTTCGTTGTCGTAACAAACAAATAGAATGTCATGGCCGCGCTCGATCATACCGGAGAGACACTGCAAACCGATATCAAATGTACCGCCGTCCCCCGCTTGCACAATAACAGGCGTATTTTTGCCCTTAGCACGCAGAGCGGCCTCTACCCCCGAAGCAACAGCAGCGGCATTGGCAAATACCGAATGGATCCACGGCGCTTGCCAGGCCGACTGCTGGTTGTGGCTACTGAACACCTGCAAACAGCCAGTGGCGTTGATGTAAATGGCATCCGGGCCGATCAGATCGGTCACCATACGCGCCGCCATCGCCTCGCCACAACCGGAACAGGCGCGGTGACCGGAAGTAAGCACGTTGTCACGAAAGAGATCCCGTTTATCCATGCGCTTTTCCTCCACTATCAATCTCATCAGTGATGATATGGTTAGGGGCAAAATGGTTTGTCATTTCTGTTTCTGCTTCAACACGCTTTTTAAAAATTGTTTCAATCACTTCAGGGGTCAAATCACGCCCTCCCAGACCACCAATGACACTCTCAAGCGGTGTTGTTATACCAGCCTGATACAAGGCCGCACGCAGCTCAGCCGCCACGATACCGCCACCGCCGATACTTATCGCCTTTTCCAGTACGATAATCCGCTGCGCACCACTTAAATACTGAATCAAAGCCTGTGCAGGAAAGGGGCGAAAACAGCGCAGACTTAACGCACCAACGGCTTCTCCCTGAGTGCGAAGATTATCCACCGCATCACACACCGCACCCATCAATGAACCCATTCCCAGCAGCACTATCTGTGCACCATCAAGGCAATACCCTTGCAGCAGTCCACCACTGGTGCGCCCAAACTGCTGCTCAAATTCAGCATCCAATGCTTCGATCACCGCCAGCGAATTTTCCATTGCGTGGTGCTGCGCGATGCGATATTCCTGATAGTTATCCGCTTCGCTGGCACCGCCTATTGTCATCGGCTGGGTAGGATCAAGGGTGCGCGCAAACTGAAAGGCAGGCAGGTAACCGTCCACCTCCGCCTGCGATGGCAACACCACTGGTTCAAAGGTGTGGGTCAATAAAAACCCATCCATGCAGACCATGACCGGCAGCTCACACACCTCGGCGATGCGGTAAGCCTGAATCAACATATCCACAGCCATCTGGTTGCTATCCACATAGAGCTGGATCCAGCCCGCATCACGCACAGACATGCTGTCCTGGTGATCAGAAAAAATGTTGATCGGCGCGCCTACCGCACGGTTGGCACAGATCATCACCACCGGCAGGCGTAAACCCGCGATGTTGTAGAGCACTTCTGTCATCAACAACAGCCCTTGTGAAGCGGTAGCGGTAAACGATCGCGCACCACTGGCAACTGCTCCCAAAACAATAGAAGCGGCACCAAATTCGCTTTCGGCATTGATGAATTCCGCTGCCAGTTCACCATTGGCCACATGCTGCGCCAGCCGTTCGATGATGTGGGTCTGTGGTGTGATGGGGTAAGCGGCCACCACCTGTGGCCGACACAGGCGTACCGCTTCAGCTACCGCCTGAGAACCTTCCAGCAATTGTTTCATAACACCAGCTCCTCTTCATTTGAGGTAAATAAGTACCCTTCACGCACGGCTTCTATATTGGCGTTCACCACCGTTTCACCTTTGCTGGAGAGATGGTCTGTTATCGCTCGCTCCAGCGCCCTCAGGCTCACCCACCCCGTACCGGCAGCTAACGCGCCAAGCAACACGGTATTGGGCAGAGGACGACCGATATGGCGTTCGCCAATCTGGCTGGCTGGCAGAGAGATCCAGCGAAAACTGTGGCCCATATCTGCGGGCTTCTCCGTCGCATTCAATACAATGAGTCCGCCAGGCTTTAAGCCTCGCAGTAACGGTTCCGAGCGCAGCAAACCTGTATCCTGAATCACCACCGCATCAGGCCTGTAGAGCTGATTATGGGCACGAATCACAGAACGACTGATACGCACATAGGCCTCGACGGGCGCACCGCGCCGTTCGGAGCCAAATTTAGGAAACGCCTGACTTTCAAAACCATCCTCAAATGCAGTCAGTGCCAGCAGCGCTGCTGCCGAGACCGTGCCCTGACCACCACGACCGTGCAAGCGAATTTCGTGGAAACTAGACATTTTTATCTCTCCCTTATTGACCATTGTCTTCGCTTTCCACCGTCACACGACAACGTAAAAACCAGATCTGATAAAGTGAAATGAGAATTTGCAACGCCCACGATAATCCCAGCAAACCACCCGCAATGATCACGGTATAAGCGTAGATCGGGTCCCATTTAGTCAGGAACCAGGCAGCAATATCGGTAAAGATCGCGACAAACGGCAACAAGGTTAACGTGTATTGAAACCACGCTGGTAATAGTGCAAAACGAAATACAAGGCCAATAGCAAATGCGACCAGAGCGATACCAAACAGATGAATATGCGACACCTTCATCAGACTATGCAGTGAGACGCCGGTATCGACATTGGCAACCTGTTTGACCCCTTCATAACTGGTAAGGTCTGGAATCTGCAAACCAGAAGCAGCGCTGTGACAGATCACACAGCGCTCGTCGAACATCGGTTTTATAAGGCGCTCATAATCCGCTTCGGGGGCTCCTGATTTTAACCACTCTACGACATGGTTACGATGTTCAACATCGATATAACCCGCCATTGGGCCTCTCAGTGCAGACTCCAGACGAGTACCACTGCGATTGCCATAATAGTTCTCAGCAACATCCTCTACCGATAGTCCCGGCTTACCGTCGATGCCGTTATAACTGGTATAGAGATAGGCTAGCGCCATCAGATAGGCAAGCCCCGCCAGCAACAGAAAAGAACTGTAGAGTAGCTTTTCGTTAAGAGTGCAATCATAAAAATAACGCGGCCGGATGATTGGGCATGCTGCTATTTGACCTTTTTTATTCATTACCTTTACTCCAGCTATTGTTATTTTTTAAATCCCCTTCAGTCCTTCTTTTTCAAAGAGGGGCTGAGGGAAATGGTGCTCACTTAAGCATTCCCCATCATTTCGACATGCTTTTGGGATGCGGCCTATTGGTTCGCCAATAGATATGCAACGAGCATATCTATCTCTGCAACAGTCAGCTTTCCTTCATAAGCAGGCATTACCCCCTTACCCTTCGAGATGGTCTCACGCAAGATTTCCGCCTCGCCACTCATACGCTGGAGTGCTGGCCCCAGCTTCTTTTTATCAATTGCATGGCATAAAGAACACTTCTGTTTGAAAAGCGCTTCACCCGGCAGTTCGGCAACCACCGCGAACGGTGCCATGCTGAAAAGCAGTGCGATAGATAACAGCGTTTTACAATTTTTTATCCTGGTCATGTTATGTTCCCCCTGGTTGAAATATAAATTCAAAATCCTCTCAGACGAACAGCATGGTCAACCCGTCTGATTGCCAGCTCATAGGCGGCACCGCGCAGATCAATCTGTCGCTCATTCGCCAGAATGGTCACAGCATCATAGGTATGGCAAAGCCGACTCTCCAGACGACTCAGCACCGTTTCACGATCCCACGGAAATTGCTGAAGATTTTGCACCCACTCATAATAAGAGGCCAGCACGCCACCCACATTGGCCAGTAGATCTGGCACAATAACAATGCCACGCTGCTGCAATCGTTCATCAGCCTGATGGGTAATGGGCATATTGGCGGCTTCCACCACCAGCCCCGCCTGAATCGCATCTGCGTTATCACAGGTGATCGTCGCCTCTAGTGCAGCGGGCACCAAGATTTCACAAGGGAGTTCAAGCAGATCAATATTGCTGACGGGAGCAGTCCCGGAAAGTCCCGTCAATGTACCACTCTCGGCAACATGTGCCAGCGCATGATCTATTGAAATACCCGTTTCATTCATCACACCGCCGTTAACATCAGAGAGTGCGATGATTTTGTATCCCTTGCTCGCCAGACCGATGGCCGCATGGGAACCAACGTTACCAAACCCCTGAATCACTACCCGGCTCTGTGCGGGGATAAGCGACATCTCTTCAGCCACCTTGTGAGCGAGGTGAGCAACGCCGTAGCCAGTCGCCTCCAGTCGCCCGGCACTGCCTCCCAGCTCTACCGGTTTACCAGTCACGATAGCCGTTCTGAAACCGTGAGTTTTGCTGTACTCATCCAACATCCACGCCATCACCTGCGGGTTAGTACCGATATCGGGTGCGGGAATATCATCATGCACACCAATGATGGGTGCCATCTTCTGGCAAAAACGTCTGGAAAGCGCCTCACGTTCCATGTCATTCAACTGTTGCGGGTCAACCGCGACGCCCCCTTTGGCACCACCAAACGGAATATCCACCAGCGCGGTTTTCCAGGTCATCAACTGTGCCAGCGCACGTATCTCACCCAGATTAACATCGGGATGAAAACGCAGCCCACCCTTGAAAGGGCCTCGTGCGTGATTGTACTGCACACGGTAACCCTGAAAGGTGTGCAGCACATCTTCGCCATTGTGGCGCAAAGTCACCGGCACAGTGATCCGCGTCTCCCGAAACGATGAGAGCAACAGCTCCCGCTGCGTCTCCTTTAGTTTGAGTCGCTCAAACGCCCGGTTAAGAAAATGGCGCTGGGTCTCCTGACAAATGCATTTTTTATCCATCACTGTGGCACCTTTTTTGACCACGAAGCACAACAACATTGTAGATTGGCACCCAGATCAAAGCGAAAAACCAGCCGTAGCCGTAAGCCTCAATCAAGCCGAGAAAAAAGCTCTTCCAGCTAAGCCACTCAAAACCGGGCAACAGGTTTTGCCAGGTAGCGTACATCGCATGTTCAGGCAGGAGCAGATCAAACGCCACACAGAGCGCAAAGCTGATTGCCAATAACAAGCTGGTGGCATGGCCAACACCCAGCAGTGAAACCCCCTCTTTATGATAGTTACATGCCATGCTCTGCTCCCTTTTCTTTGTTGAGATACCGCTCAGGATCCGCATCAAATTTCCCAAGGCAACTGCGGGTACAAAAACGGTATGACTGGCCCTGATGAGTCATGCCGTACCCCTTATCCGCATCGACCTCCATATCGCACACCGGATCAATATATTTCTCTTTTTTATGACCACCGTGACCGTGCATCATATGAGCACCACAACCCCAGCGCATCATGACAAAAAATAGAATCGCAAAAAATAGTAGTGAACCTAGACCTTCCATATCTCATCCCCTGTTTGACTCTTCATGTACCTTAACGAATAGAAATGCCTTCCACTGTTTGCATGGCGGAAAAAAGGCAGGTGTATTGCGTGCATAGCCAATGTATTCCTCACCAAACTCCGTCTCGGCGCGGCGCTCTTCAACTCTCGCCAGATGCACATAGGCGTAGAGCATCACGGGCGCCATTAAAACAGTGAGGAACGTCGGCCACTGCACCAGAAAACCGACGATGAGCAGAAACAGTCCAGTGTATTGCGGGTGACGAACGTAAGCATAAATACCATCGGTCACCAGACCACCACGAGCGGCATGGATCTGCGACCACCCTTTTGATAGCAGCGTGTACCCCATCAACATCAGCACCAGACTCAACCCCATCACAACAACCCATGCCAGGGTTGAACCACCGAACACCACCACCCAGAGATGCCCCAGTTTATGATTAAAGGGTTGCAGTGCGGGATAGGCATCCCCCAACCAGCCAGTCAGTAGATAAATGGTCAGGGGGAAACCGTACATTTCACTAAACAGGGCGACCAGAAAAGCAATCACCACCCCCATGCTGCGCCATTCCTGACCACCTCGCGGTTTGAGGAAGCTGAAAATAAAAAATAGAAACAGGCCAATATTAAAAGCTGCCACTACCCACATGCCGTAAGCGTATTCATCAGCACCGTGCATTTGTTAGCTCCTTAATTATTTATAAAATTTCCCTAACTCGAATAGCACTTAGTTAAGGTGATGTTAAGTGAATATTTTTCATTTGATTCGTTACTCCCCCTACCCCCTCTTTTTCAAAGGGAGCGGGAGAATCTAAAATTTATAATTTCACCCTTTTTAATCTAAGCGCATTGGTAATCACCGACACAGAACTAAATCCCATCGCCGCCGCCGCAAATATAGGGGAAAGTAACAAGCCAAATGCGGGGTAAAGTATGCCCGCCGCAACCGGCACCCCAGCGGCGTTATAGATAAAAGCAAAGAAAAGGTTTTGGCGAATATTGCGCATGGTAGCGCGGCTTAAACGCCTCGCTCGCACAATGCCACGCAGATCCCCTTTAACCAGGGTGACGCCCGCACTCTCCATCGCCACATCAGTACCTGTTCCCATCGCAATACCAACATGGGCCTGAGCCAGGGCAGGTGCGTCATTGATGCCGTCCCCAGCCATGGCGACAATATGGCCTGCGGCCTGAAGCTGTTTGACCACTTCAGCTTTTTGCTCTGGCAACACTTCGGCATGCACCTGGTCAATATCGAGTTTGGCCGCCACCGCTTCGGCGGTTTTGCGGCTATCACCAGTCAACATGACGATGCGAATCCCTTCGCCGTGCAAGTCTCGAATCGCTTCCGGAGTGGTCTCTTTGATGGGGTCAGCAACGCCAATCAATCCAGCAGCTTTGCCATCAATCGCCAACAGCATCACGGTCTGACCCTCAGCACGTTGACTGTCCGCCTGCTGTGGCAAGCCACCCGCATCAATGCCGAGGCTTTGCAGTAATTTAATATTACCCAGTGCCACCTCACGGCCATCAACACTACCGGTGACACCCATGCCAGTAACCGATTGAAAACCTTCAGCCTGGGTCAGCTCCACACCACGCTCTTCTGCACCTCGCACGATGGCTTCGGCCAGTGGGTGTTCGCTGGCTCGTTCAAGACTGGCAGCTAAACGCAGGTTGTCATTTTCTGCAAAACTGTCGTTAGCAAAAACCGAAACCAATTTTGGTTTTCCTTCGGTGAGGGTACCGGTTTTATCAACCACCAGCGTATCAACCTTACGCAATACTTCCAGCGCTTCGGCATTTTTGAACAACACTCCCATCATTGCCCCTTTACCCGTACCAACCATAATCGACATCGGTGTCGCCAGCCCCAACGCACAAGGGCAGGCAATAATAAGCACGGCAACAGCATTGATAACCGCATAGGCAATAGCCGGTTCTGGCCCCCACAGGCTCCAGATAATGAAAGTAATAATCGCAACCACCACCACAACCGGGACAAAATAACCGGATACCGTATCGACCAATCTTTGAATCGGTGCGCGAGAACGTTGAGCCTCGGCAACCATATTGACGATCTGTGATAACAGCGTATCTGAACCAACTTTTTCAGCTCGCATCAATAGCCCCCCTGTACCGTTGACCGTGGCACCGATCAGCCGCTCACCGGCTGTTTTAGCGACGGGTAGTGGCTCGCCAGTGACCATCGATTCATCAACATTACTTTCACCCTCAATGGTGGTGCCATCGACAGGAATTTTTTCACCGGGACGCACCCGCAAGGTATCGCCCACCTGCACATGCTCCATCGGAATATCTTCTTCGGTACCGTCGTCGCGCACAATTCGAGCAGTCTTGGGCGCCAGACCGAGCAGGAGTTTAATCGCCGCATTGGTCTGACTACGTGCCCGTAGTTCCAGCACCTGGCCCAACAGTATCAATACAGTAATCACCGCAGCAGCCTCAAAATAGGCCGGCACCACACCCACTTTGTTAAACACTTCGGGCGGAAAAATACCGGGAAACACCGTGGCGATAACACTGTAACTCCAGGCCACCGACACACCCAGGCCGATCAGGGTAAACATATTAAGACTGCGGTTAACCACTGACTGAATGGCACGCTCATAAAATATCCAGCCGCACCAGATCACCACGGGAGCCGACAGGATCATCTCAATCCACTGACGCAGACTCGGATCGATCAATTCGGCCATCGCCTCGGGCCAGAACTCCGCTGCCATGGCGCTGAGAAAAACTGGGATGGCAAATAGCGCACCGATCTTGAAACGGCGATTCATATCATCAAGTTCGCTGGTGTCCTCATCCACCGCAACCGTCATCGCCTCCAGTGCCATGCCACATTTGGGACATGAAGCGGGATGATCCTGAATAATTTCCGGGTGCATGGGGCAGGTATATTGCGTTTTAGTGGCGACCAGCGGAACCCCTTTTGGCTCCAGCGCCATGCCACATTTAGGGCAACTACCAGGGCCTTGCTGCTCTATTTCAGGGTGCATCGGGCAGGTGTAGATCGCCGACTCATCCACGGGCTGGTCTGCTCTCTTTGCCCCATCATGGCTGTGATGTTTGTCGTCACAGCAGCTATGCGATTTTTCTGCTGGCTTCGGCTCACCCTCTTTTTTACTACTGCAACAGCAACTGCCTTTTTTTTCACTCTTCTCTTTTGTCAAATACTGCTCAGGAGCTGTAGTGAATTTACTCAAACATCCTTCACTGCAAAAATAATAATGCTGCCCCTGGTGTTCAGCAGAGTGTTTTGAATCTTCTGTAACACTCATGCCACATACTGGATCGTTTCTCATAACCCATACCTTTTATTGTTAGCGACTATCCATTTACCCACCCTGGTTAGAGGCGAGCCACTTTAATATCCTGCTATTAAATATTACTTCTCCATGGTCATATTCTGTTGCTGCATCATGTGCTCCATCATCTGGCTCATCATGCCTTGCATCATATCCATGCGTTTTTCCATTATGTTGTGACTATTTTTCGCCTTTATCAAATCCTTCATCCCGCTATGTTTACCTTTCATACCCGACATATTTTCCTGCGCTCCTCCTGGCATCATTGCCATACCCTGATGCATCTCTTTCATATGTTTTTGCATCAGTTTCTGCCGCGCTTCTTTATTTTCTGCACCATGAATTTTCGCCATAGTCTCTTTCATCTTGTTCATATGCTCATGCATTTTTTCCATATCCATCATCGCCATACTGTCCGGTTGCATGGAATTTTCAGAGGCTTTATCTTGATGGTGACGACTATCAGCAAGCAGCGGCGTGGATAGCGTCATCAGTACAATAGTTATTCCAGTCAATAGTTTTGTTTTCATCTTCTCTCTCCTGGTTAATGGATACACCATCAAAAATTTCATTCTATGGATTCAATCAGGTAGCAGATCGCATCACCATCAGGCTCGCCATCCGGCATCGATTTCCACTTATCCAGAGCATTATCCATACGTTGTTGCAATGCATTGAGTTCTGCCAGCCTGCTTCTATTTTCATCAATGCGTTGCCGAATAACCTCTCGTACCACCGGACAGGGTGACCGCCTATCATTGCTATGTTCAAAAATAGTTTTAATATCATTCAGCGTAAAACCAAGCCCCTTGGCACGGCGGATAAATTTCGTTTTATCAATATCACCGTCACTAAAAAGTCTGTAACCGTTAACAGGATCGCGTGAAGGTGTTAACAGCCCAATACGCACATAATGGCGTATCGCATCCCGGGTCGTCTGCGCTACTTTTGATAACTCACTGACTGTTAACATCGTCTTCACCTATCGTTCTTTCCTGATTTCATGCTATGTGCAGATCCCAGCTGTCAGTCCCAAGTGTAAACCCTGTGTGCTACACATAGGTCAACATCCCGCTTCCTGACACCTCACTAGTAGGAACCCTAGTCATGCCTGATAAGCCACCAAACCGAAAAAAGTAACAGCACAAATACAGCCACCACCAGCCCCCAGAACAACAGGTGATGGCTACCCGGCATCATCGATTCGTGTATCGTGTTCATCATCTCATGTGGCATCACAACCTCCATTTTTGCTTCTGCTAATTAAATCGCCCCCCGCTCCCTTTTTCAAAAAATGGCGGGACAACATTACCCTCCTTAGCCCAAATTTTATAAAAAACCGCTATCCCGATAAATACGGACTTTCCCCTGTCATGTTAGGGATTTCCCTGATTCATGCCCGGTTTACCCCTACTGCAACACCTGTCGAATATGCGCCAGCAGCAATTCATCGTTAAACGGTTTGGTAAGAAATGCGGTAGCACCAGCGCTCATCGCCTGCTCAACCTGTCGTTCATCGGCGTGACCACTGATAAAAATCACTGGCAGACAAGGGCAGCGGCGTACAAGATAATACTGTAGCTCCAGACCGTTCATGCCGGGCATCTGCAGATCCAGAACAAGGCAGGCACACCCGGAGAAATCAAAACGGCAGCCACAACCGTTTTGCTCAAGCGCATCGATAAACCCCTCCGCGGAACTGTATGTCACCACCTGATGCCCTGCCGATTCCAATAACCACTGCAGGGAGTGGCGAACCGCAGGGTCATCGTCAACAACACAGATTATTGGGCTGCTGTTCATCCTGTCGTTCTGTTTAAAGGTGCTATTACAGCCTCTTCGCATCCACAGCCAGAGCAGAACAACAGGCTATCTATATTGACAAATTCTTTTGAGTGGAATGACCTAATCACACTTTTCAACACCATCGTCTTGAATGTGTCATACGCGGCCTCATGGTCAAGAAACATCAATCCGACGTAACCTTTATCTACGTATATGACCTGTGCTCGAACTGAGTATGAGCAGCACCGCTCCTCAACCAACAGACAACATGAAAGCGTTACAATGGTATGAGGGAGCAGGCGAACCTTGCCCGTATCAAACAACACTCCACCATAACTAATATTTTGAGTTTTTCCACAGATTGAGCCGAGAGAGCCGCACTCGGCAGCCATATCCATCGCCACAGGTTCACGCGAATGCCATCGATGCTCCATAAGATCCTCCATAACCATATCCAACGTTCAAACATAAAATATTTCTGGATCGACACTACCTACAGAGACTAACCGGGGGCCAACTAAAACAAAATCGGGAATAGCCCTAAAAGATATTAGGGTTTTCCCTAAGGAAATTATTTTTATGATGGATACTTAATTTTAGTTTTCAACCAAGATAATGCAAAGCAGACTCAAACGTGGCTGACTGACGGTAACTGACCTTCGAAATTCAAAGCCAATCGGGTAACCGTAGGTATCTAACCCGCAGTCCCCACAACACCCTGTATGCGGCTCCGCACAGGGTGTTTCACTCAGAATGGTGAAGTTTAATCAATCCATCACTCAGCGATACCAAAGTAGTTGATCCAGCCACATATAAATTAACGGGCCTTGAAGAGCTGATATTTCATCGACACACGCCCCAGATGGTTATCTTCCTACAGAGGACTTTCAGCCTCATTAGTTCATGCCCATGCTGGGCGTACACAATTTCATAAGCTTCAAACAGTAACTGAGTATCAAGGTTGAGATACAATCCATATGATGATAAATCACCACTTCAATCCAGAAATGGCTCCCCCTCCAAATAGCTAGCGCTACGAGCCGTCTGCCACTCCCCCGTCTGATCAGGTATAATGTTGCCCATTCAACTAGATACGCGTTTAAGTGAGGCATCCATGCAGGAAAATCAGGTCCAGGTAGCGATTGTGATGGGCAGCAATAGTGACTGGCCGGTGATGCGCCAGGCCGCCGAGTCGCTCGCTGATTTTGGTGTCGCCTATGAAGCACAGGTAATCTCAGCTCATCGCACCCCGGAATTGATGTTTGAATTTGCCGATGAGGCCCTGGCACGCGGCATCAAGGTGATTATTGCGGGTGCTGGCGGCGCGGCTCATCTACCCGGTATGATCGCCGCTAAAACCACCTTGCCGGTACTCGGCGTGCCCGTCCCTTCTCGCTATCTCAAGGGACAGGATTCACTACTCTCGATTGTGCAGATGCCCAAGGGCGTGCCGGTTGCCACCTTTGCCATTGGAGAAGCGGGCGCGGCCAATGCCGGACTGTTTGCAATCTCGATGCTAGCCAATGAAGATGTTACGCTGGCACGAAAACTGGCCGCTTTCCGTGAGGCCCAAAAAGTGCGCGTCTTCGCGATGACACTCGATGACAAACCATGAAGCAGCTCGTTATCACCCCACCAGCAACACTTGCACTGCTCGGCGGCGGCCAACTCGGCCGTTTTTTCGTACGTGCGGCACATGAACTAGGCTACCAAGTGATTGTGCTGGATCCCGATGCCGATGCACCAGCGGGCAAGATCGCTGACGGCCATATTGTCGCCAATTACGATGACCAGGCAGCACTGACTGAACTGAGCCAACAGTGCGCTGCGGCCACCACTGAATTTGAAAATGTTCCGGCAGCAGTACTTGAGCAGCTTGCGCAGACCATGCTAGTCTCACCATCCGCCGATGCCGTTTCCATTGCGCAAGACCGAATCCGTGAAAAGGCCTTTCTGCGCGACAACGGTTTTAATACCGCACCCTTTATTCCGGTCGGAAATGAGAGTGACCTTGACGGCACTGCTAATGAGCTCTTTCCTGCCATCCTCAAAACGGCCCGTTTAGGTTATGATGGCAAAGGGCAGGCAAGGGTCGCATCGATTGAAGATGCCAAAGCCGCCTATCGTAATTTTAATATCCCCTGCATACTCGAACGCATGTTACCACTCGATCTCGAAGTCTCCGTGGTACTCGCACGTAGCGCCAATGGTCAGTGCCGCTGTTATCCACTGGCCGAGAATGACCACCGCAACGGCATCCTCGATATCACAGTGGTACCTGCTCGCACCACACCCGCACTGCAGCAGCAGGCAGAGCAGATGGCCACAGAACTCGCCAATAAACTCGCTTACGTCGGTGTACTTACCGTAGAGTTCTTTATCAGCAATGGCCAACTGCTGATCAACGAGATCGCGCCACGCCCGCATAACAGCGGGCACTACACCGTCGATGGCTGCATCACCAGTCAATACGAACAACAACTGCGCACACTGTGCGGTCTACCACTCGGTGCGACTACGCTACATAGCCATTCGGTCATGGTAAACCTGCTGGGTGACCTGTGGTTTCAACAGAGTGAGGAAAGTTGCGAACCCAACTGGCTGTTATTAAATCAAGTGCCCAATCTAAAGCTGCACCTCTATGGCAAAACCTCTGCGCGGCCCGGACGTAAGATGGGCCACTTTACTGTCATCGATCAAGATGCTGAATCAGCTGTTACCACTGCGCTCACGGCAAGCAAAGCAATCGGCATCAAATAGGACCGGTATATATGTCCACTCTGCATCCGTTGATTTACATTGCATAAGCGGTCAATATAGTATGTGATCAATACGATTAATAATGAGCTAAAAAGGATCACAACATGCATGGACAATGTGCGGGACCGACCTTCTGGAAAAAGCTGACTGATCGATTTGTTAGCGTAGCCCTTTTCACAACATTGGCAAGTGGTCTCTCAATTCCCCATGCCGCAGATTCTCATCAAGTGATTGACCACAAGGGTACAGCTGGCAATAGCTGCATCGTCCCCAACCAATGGTACAACCCCGATGACATGGGGATTATCGATAGCAATCAATTCCTCAAAGAGGCCGCCACAGGACGTGTTGCGTTACTCGGTGAACACCATGCACAGGGAGATCACCAACGCTGGGAACTGCACACACTAGCCGCATTGCATGCACTCAACCCCAACATGGCAATTGGCTTTGAAATGTTCCCACGCAAGGCACAACCTGTGCTTGACAGATGGATTGCCGGTGACCTTAGCGAAGCTGAATTCCTAGAACAATCTCATTGGCAAAAATATTGGAACTTTGACTCCAAATATTACATGCCACTATTTCACTTCGCACGTATGAATCAGATTCCGATTCATGCCCTTAACGTCAGCAAAGTGTTACTTAAACAGGTGCGTAAAGAGGGCTGGAAAAATATCAAGGAGGAAGATCGCGAAGGCGTTGCCGACCCCGCACCACCAAGTGAAGGTTATAAAAATCTGCTAATTGCAATCTATCAACAACATAGCGTTCACAGGCCCGGTGCAAAGAAAGGTGAGCAAGATAGCGCTGCCGATCTCGAAAGCCCCGGCTTCAAACGTTTTCTGCAAGGGCAAACCCTGTGGGATGCGGCGATGGCTCAGATCATCTTTCACGAAACTGAAAAAGATCCGTCACTACTTTTTGTCGGCGTAATGGGTAGCGGCCATGTCGTTAACGGTTACGGCGTCCCCGACCAGCTCAAATCACTAGGTCAGAAAGAGGTCACCACCATGATTGCATGGCACGATGACTTTGGCTGCAAGGGGATCGGTGGCCAATTCGCCGATGCGATCATCGGCATGAAGATGCCAGAAGAAGCCGCACAACCAAAACCAAAACTCGGTGTCTACCTTGAAGAAGACAAAGGCAAAGTCAGTGTCGCCAAACTCGTCGAAGGAAGCGTCGCCGAAGCGGTCGGCCTGCAAAAAGGCGATATCTTTGTAAAAGCCGCCGGTAAAAAAATCACCCGCATGATTCAGGTAATCGCCATTGTTCAACGGACCAGTCACGGCAACTGGTTACCATTGCTGATGAAGCGTGGTGATAAAGAGATTGAGATTGTGGCTAAGTTTTCACCGTTGGAAGAAGATGAATAAATCATCATAACTTTATTATATAGGGAAAAACAAACAGAGTTCATTATGTCGAACCTTTCATAAATGGTAAAAGCCAATGATGACTGGAGCAATACTCAACTACTAACAAGACAGCCATAACAAGAAAAGAAAGCTTAAAATGATCTGCCTGAAATTTCCATGGCTTATGAGGACAGGTAAATGCTAAAAACGCAAGGGGATTTCTAACGGATTACAAAGAATAGGTGGCTATTATTGCGCTCACTGAAAAAAACCTTGAATACAAGACAAGTACACTTCTCAAAAATCAATTGATTCGAGAAAAATGGCAATACCTGTTTATTTTACT
>QIJH01000001.1 GCA_003232725.1 Chromatiaceae bacterium
AGCCTGTACACCCTCAAGCAAACCCTTATAATTGCGTCGTCCATCTAACGGAATTTGCAATCTAATCTGTACGTTATGGCCACTAAATCGCGCAAAATCTTCAAATTTAAAAAGCGGCCTGTCAACTCCAGGTGACGACACTTCCAGCACATAATGGCCGTTTATCGGGTCCTCAACCTCCAGCACACCGCTCACCTGATGGCTCACAGTGCTACAGTCATCCACGCTAATCCCATCAGGCTTATCTATATAGATACGCAACAGCGAGTGCTTTCCTTGCGGCAGATACTCCATGCCGACAAATTCATACCCCAGTGAAACGACCACCGGACTTAAAAGTTCCTCTAACTGTGTTTGTGCTCGTCCCGCCATCTTCCCGCCATCCCTTAATATATTAAAGGGCTAAAAACAAAAAATGGGCACAAGGCCCACTTTTAAAAATTCTCTGTTCGATGATAATCCACGACACATCAAACCCGCCCGATCAACAAAGCGGCTACTTACCAATGTACAATCAACAACTTACATACATTGCCACTTGTTCGAACCTGTTTCTTACGGCAGCAGCTTACTGCTCGTGGGGTATTATATGGATGAATACGCTTTTTATCAATCACTCATCTAGGGATATTATGTGCTAGCAGGCCAATCATTTCAATAAATTAGCGCATTTCACCACCTAACAGGGAGACGATTAAATCTCTTTGGCGCAGCGAAATCCAACATCTTCAGAACGCAACGCCACTTCTGCGAACTGCCTCGCAGCTCCTCGGAAAAACATACTTAAGGCATAGTGACCAACCCCACCACCACCACCGCGAATCACCTTGTTTTTTTCGCCAAACAGATCGCTTTTGTAATCAGACCCTTCATATGGTAAATACCAGTCAGCAGTCCACTCCCACACGTTGCCAGCCATATCAAACGCACCCACTGGTGAAACGTTCTGTGGATATGAACCGATGGGCGCAATGCCGTTTTCCCAATCGGAGTCATCACCCATATTGGTGATTTTAACATCCCACTGACTGCCCCATGGGTATTCATTGCCCTCCGTACCACGCGCTGCGCGCTCCCACTCAGTTTCTCTTGGTAAGCGCTTGCCACGCCACTGACAATAGACAGTCGCCTCTTGCCAGGTCACATCGGTTGCAGGCAACAGATCCATCTTTTTCTGCACCTCAACGATTGCCGCCATTAACGGTTCGCGCGCCATCTCGCGTGTATCCATATCAAGCTTAAAGTCATTCGCCGCAATCTCACGCAGACGGATGATCTCCATCCGCCCGGCCTCTTCCATGGTCAAACCATAACCATTATTGCCCCATAAAAATGGTAACAAACGATCGGTAGAGAGAATAAATTCTTTATATTCAGCCTTGCTTGTCTCGTAGCTATCGATCATAAAGGCACCAATCGTACGCTTATGTTCCGGCTGTTCATTAACAAATAACGGGGTTGAAAAACCGTAACGCTCCTGCAGTCCCTCATCATCCACTTTGTTACTGCCCATAATAAACTCGCCAGCAGGCACCATTACCATCGGAATCGTGGCGGTCAATGAAGAGGCCAAGCCAAGCTGCAATTCAGACTCGCTTAGCATATCTTCCGGCGATTTCTTAGTCGACGTTTTTGCTTTTGGCAGCAGTGCATGGGCCGCTGGCTTTGCGGGCAAACTATCTTGCACTGATGCAGCAGAATCAAGCCCGGGGTTTTTATCACACGCCAGCAACGCACCACTTGCCAATATCAATCCAGCCCATTTAACTCTACTCATTACTCAGCCTCTTTTAGTGCAGTCGCATCTTTTGCACAACGAAAACCAAAGGTATCATTCCTGGTGCGCTTGGCAAAAAAGAAACGATTAAATAGCGGCGCAGAAATATCACACTTGTAAAATGAACAATCAAACCACGAGCCGCCCTTGAGAGTTTTGTAACGCTCACCATAATTTTCAGACGCCACTTTGCTACCTGGGTATGGGTAGTACCAGGAATCAGTCCACTCCCAGACATTCCCGGAAGTATCGTATAGACCATAAACACTAACGCCTTTTTCAAAAGCACCTACTGGTGTGGTATCCCCTGTTTGGTGAGCAGCACCCCAACGTACAGGGTTGTTACTCTTTGTAGGGTCAAACACCTCCCCCCAGGGATAAGTTCTACCATCACTGCTACGTGCCGCCTTTTCCCACTCTTTATCTGACGGCAAACGCTTACCCGCCCAGGCACAATAATCAACCGCATCATCCCAGCCCACAAATACCACCGGGTGATCAGCCTTCCCCTCTGGGTAAGTGCGGTTTCTAAAGTGTATGGGAGACCGTTTATTCATCGCTTTGATGTAAGTCTCATATTGCAGGTTAGTCACCTCATATTTATCGATCTGATAAGCATCCAGGTGGAGTTCATGCTGCGGCCCTTCGTCAAAGAGGCGGCTATTCGTCCCCATAATAAATGTGCCTGCGGGTATCTCCACCATTTTATTGGGTGCAGATCCTATGCGCGATTGTTGATAGAGTAGCGGAAAACGCATTCCAGCATCCGCCGTTAACCTCAACTCAGGATCAACCCCATCCACTTCAGTAAACGGGATTGCTAAAGAAAAATCTCCCGCTTTTATCTGTGCCTCCGTATGGCATTGCGTGCAACTTTCTTTCGGTTTTGATAACACCTCAAGCAGCTCAGCAATTCCTTCTTGATGACAGCTAACGCATTGTTTATCTGAATGAAGGTGATCTTGCGGTTTATTAGCAGCGGCAACGTTCAGGCTAAGCAGTGACAGCAACAATAAAACAGATAGTGAAAGAATCATAGGCATCACAGATATTTAGCCAACAGGCCCTTTCCATAATCGATGCCATCGCTCGGCAATGAGATCTTTACGTGATAGCCACTGCCCAGCACTTCATTAACCGTTTCACCTTGCTCATTTCGCATCTCAATCAGCATAAAGGTACGTCCGCCATCGGGTAAAATCAGTTCAAGTTCATCACCCACTGCAAATTTATTTTTTACTTCAATATCCGCTTCGCCTTTTGCCGCATCATAGTGTGTGATCTCACCGACAAATTGCTGCTTTAAACTGGCAGAGCGATTCTGCATGTAATTCTGATATTCCTTGCTGTGGTAACGTTTAAAAAAACCGTCGGTATAACCACGACTCGCCAGGTTTTCCAGTACACCAAGGTGGCGTTCATCAAAAGCTCGACCGGCCAGCGCATCATCAATTGCCTGGCGATATGTTTGTGCCGTACGCGCCACATAATAATGAGACTTGGTGCGCCCTTCGATCTTCAAGCTATCAATGCCCATTTTCACCAGACGCTCAACATGCTCGACTGCACGCAGGTCTTTTGAGTTCATGATATAGGTACCATGTTCATCTTCTTCGATTGGCATTAACTCAGCGGGGCGCTGCTGCTCTTCAAGCAGATAGACTTTTCCTTGTGCTTCGTCGTGTTGTGGTTCAGGTGTTTCACAGGCAATGGTATCACCAGAGAGATCCTGCTTTGCATCTTTAACATCGTATTTCCAACGGCAGGAGTTGGTACAGCTGCCCTGATTGGCATCGCGATGGTTAAAATAACCGGACAGTAGACAGCGCCCGGAATAGGCGATACATAGCGCGCCATGGACAAAGACCTCTAGCTCCATATCAGGACACTCCTGGCGAATCTCTTCGACCTCATCCAGCGATAACTCACGTGACAAAATAATGCGCTTTAAGCCCAGCGATTGCCAAAACTTGACCCCAGCATAATTGACCGTATTGGCCTGCACTGAAAGATGCACCGGTAGCTCTGGCCAACGCTCGCGTACCTGCATAATCAGACCAGGATCGGCCATGATCAACGCATCAGGTTTCAGCTCAATCACCGCTGAAATGTCATCCATAAATGTTTTAACTTTGCTGTTATGCGGCAGCACATTACAAGCGAGGTAAAAGCGCTTGCCGGCCGCGTGAACAGTTTCAATGCCGTTCGCCAGGCTTTCATAATTGCTGAAGTCATTATTGCGCACCCGTAAGCTGTAGCGCGGCATGCCAGCATAGACAGCATCTGCACCGTAGGCGATGGCATATTTGAGGTTTTTCAGCGTGCCGGCGGGGGCCAGCAGTTCAGTCGATTTCATTTTAGCAGTGCGACACTTCAATTAACAACATCAGGTGTTCAAGCAAGATGGCTCAACACTGGCAACACCGTGTCAGTCCCAAAAATGAAAACTCAAGCGCTGCTGCGATAGATTATGCTGGCAACGACTAAGGTAACCAGCCCAGCGAAAACGTTACTTGCCCGCTTCTTTTTCTTCTTGTTCAGCACGTTCTTTTTTCACGATTCTCATCGCCAAAAAGCAAGGCAGAACAATCACCAGAAGAATAGCCAATCCTATCAAAGCACCGCTGCTGATAGCACCTGATGAGAGGTAAATAAGCAGCGCGATAATCGCCGTTGCGCCGACACAATACATTGCTACGTTCATAATGTTCTATCACCGTTAATTATAAAAAATATGTAACTACTCAGCTAACCCATGAAATCCACCCGTTCAGCGTTAAAAAATGATCATTTACACGTGTAAACTCACATTTTTCGTCTTGAACTGGCAGATTTCATAGGCGATCTGAGCAGCCACTGTTAATTTTAACTACCCGCTGAGTAGTTACAAAAATATTATGCCCCAACCTCATCAAGCCATACCTGCCTGCGCTTAATTGAAGGTAGAGCGGACTATTGCCAGGAGCTTGTCGGACTTAGAATGAATCTACTACGGAAAAGTCATTTCGGCCCATTTTTTTGATCCTTTTCGCTGAATATGTCCAATATTCGCCTCAAACGATCAAAAAATGGACTCAAAATGGCTTTTCCTCGCTACGACCCCCTAAGTCCGACAGGCTCCTAGGCTAACCATACCCGAGAGTGAGAAACCCCCTCGGTCACTTTCAGTGTCTCGATGAGTGAGTCACTCTCACCATCAATGATCGCGAGTGCCCCGGCCATGGAGTTCGATGAAAATACCAATTGAGTCCCTCCCTCCACACCATGAAAAGCAAGCGACCCTGATGACGTCCCTAATAAAAGTTCGGCCGATAACTTGATTTTTGGCAATGCGCTCAGATCAAATATCAACAGCGCATCGCTCTTCAGGTTAGCTACCTGTTCAGGGCTGCCGGAGCTACTGGTCGTTAAATAGAGTTTACTACCATCGTGATTGAAATAATATTTACTGATGTAAATGTCAGGTAAGTCGATGGTATCCAATATCACCTGTGTTCCCGCATCCATTACGGTCAATTTCGCCACGACATGCTCAGGATCTAATTTTCGATCCGCGCCACGCCCAAAGATAAAGCGTCCGCAAGGTGTCACGAACAAATTGCTATGTCCCTTAAATTCGATACGCTCTTCAATCTCATTCGTCAGCGGGTCAACTACCGCGATGGTGCCATAACCGTTATTCAAATTATAGAGTTTGCCAGAGACCTTCGAATAGACCAGACCATGCGGAAAAGCATTACAAGGGGCAGCCGCACGGCCATCCTTCTCTTTGTCCGCTTCACACAGATCAATGGTAGCAATTACCTTGAGATAACTCTCTTCATTGTCAGGGTCATTACCAATGGCGGAAATCGTACCATCTTTCAAATTACTGATATAAGCGGTATGCGGCACATGGGGAGCCTGTTCAGAGGGATATGCAAAATTAGCCTGATGATGGCCACGGCCCACACAGATAGTGGCCAGGTGCTTAGCCGATGCGCTCGCTGTATTTTCGATCACCGTGACCGACGAGCCATGATCGCCACAATTAAGTGTATCATTGCCGCTCTCTTTATCGCCATCATTCATAAACCAGTCACGATTGGCATTGGGATCACTATAGATATGAGCAGGAAAGGCATCGACCGGAAAGTTAGTCTGAATACGAATCGATTTTGTCTCAGGGTCTAGCAGAATAAAGCGATGTTCTTCGGTCAAACCGACAAAAACAGGTTTCAACGCCTTTTCAAGACCGCTGTCAGGCTCCACGCCAAGGCAGTTAATACTCACCTCACCGTTACGCCGTTTAACCACACAAACCTTACCGGATTTGCGGTCACTACTGTAATAACCCAGTGTAAAATCGATCCCTAACGCAGCATCACTCATTAAATCATCCTACAAAGCCAAGAAATATAAACAATAAACAGCACCATCGCACCGACACCTGCTTTTATCACACCCTATACACTACAAGCGCAGCGGAACCAACGCATAAAGCACTCGATTATAGCGGATCAAACCGATCGATGTGGTAAAAATCGAGTATTTAAACGCGCTTCGGTGCCTAGCTTCTCCTTCATGGGTTATAAACTAGTGCCGATAGGACTCTTACACATACATCAACTCACACTGCGGAAAAGGAACTCCCATGACAGAAGAATCAGAGGCCACACTCTCGACATCTCATGCGCCAGACCTCGATTGGAGCCAGATTCGCGAAACGGTTGCAATGCTAACGCTCGCCGTCGCCCGCATTGAATATGCGATGAAAGATGGCAATGACTCTGTTGACACCCTCACAGAGTGGTTCACCTCTATGGTAGGTAATGCACAAGTCATTAATATGGCTGCCCAGACGCTTCCGCAGGGCGACACGCGTGACACTATTCTAAGCAACTGCCAGTGCGTTGATGAAAAGGTGCAATCAGCCATCATCGCCTTCCAGTTTTATGACAAATTCACCCAACGCCTCAGCCATATCGCCGTTATCCTGAAATCGCTATCTGCAATCGTCTCTGACTCAGGCCGTGTCTATAGCCCTTACGAATGGAGTGCATTACAAAAAATGATCAAATCCAAATACACACTGGATGCTGATCAAAGAATGTTCGATGCCATTCTCGCCGGAAAATCTGTTGATGAAGTGTTAAAAGAAGCCGTAAAATTAGAGGAAGAGAGAGAGAGCAGTGACATTGAGCTTTTTTGATCAACGCTCTGCAAAGTCTTTATTGTTTAACCCATCAAAGACAAGGGCTATAAATACATTTCCAAAACCTAATTCAAGCGCTATAGTCAACTACTAACTAGCTATCATTCCTGAATAACAAGGAGGATTTTAATTATGGTGAAAATACTTGGTTTATCTTTAGCATTTCTAATGACCCTGACAAGCCACAGTGTCATCGCAAGTGAAGGACATACTGAGATCAAAACCATGGCCTCAATTCTGGCTGGCCTTAATCACCACCCTAGTAGCACAGACAAGAAACAACTCAAAATGATTGTCGAGGATAACCATGCATCTCAACATTCACGCACACTGGCGCAGGCGATGATTAATATCGACCACTCAATCAGTGACGCAGACAAACCCAAGCTTAAAACAATTGCTAACGATGAGAATGCATCTACAAACGAGCGTGATCTTGCCAACATCCTGCTGAGTCTAAACCATAAAGCAAGTTCAGCGGATAAACATAAACTGCATGAAATGCATTAATACCAGCACCGCATATTAACATCTGCCAGCTCACCTGTGGGCTGGCAGATGTTGACATATTAGGATTCCCAATCGGCAACCGTACCCAAGAAGAGCGCCACCCGTGTCAATGATACCAACGCGACCGGCGGCAACCCCAAAGCCTACGGCCTCTCTAGAAGACAAAATCAGCACAACCTTGCCAAGAGGACCCCAGCCATTACCACTGTTTTTTCAAGACTAAGCGCACCAAAATCTGAAGGTATACCGCCACTAAAAGACCCAAAAGCAGTACCAGAGGTTTGTTCGGTATAACTCTCCATGGCAAAGTCCGAATTGGGGTCACCGACAATAATATGCCAATACATTTTACCATTGATAAAAATTTCACCTTGATAGAAAAGCGTGGTATCTAGTATCTACGTCTGCTCTTTCAGACCCGGTGAAGGTGCCACCAATACCACACATTGGCCCCATCCGCCCACCAATATCGCAATTTCCAGGAAGCGTCTGTAAATCAGTGGGGCCGATCTCAAAACCAAAGCTGAAGATCAGCGGCATGAGCAGTAGAAAATAGTGCGAGGATTGAATAGAGCATAGCAGCGTTCATTGGAGCTGTGATTCTCATACATTTTTTCTCAACTGTTGCACGCTTTTATATGGTGTTCAGAGCGCAAGCAGGTTAATACCCGAAATATTTGAAAAGATCGTTTAATTTTGTTTCAATCGGTTGCCCTGCACCCATGATGATGAATCGTCATGCATATGAACAAGAGGGCTTTGTGACAAACATCAAAAAATAGGGGCTGATGGGTCGCCATCGTGACCAGTGGCTCTGCCTGCAGGACGAAAAGAGAGTGATAATTAGTGCGAATAACAACCAAAAGAGTAGCTTACGAACGATGATATCCTGGCTCAAGCAACCTGTTACACACCTGACCACCTGGGTTGAGCGCATACGTTTTTACGCGATAGCCATCATCCTTGTGGCGGCCAGCGTGCCTTTTTTTCACTTATATATGGATGATCAACTATCATTTGTGGAAGTGGCTGCTCATACTTTAAGTGTTGCCTTGTCAACGGCTGTTGCGATTTTATTATTCGAACTAATCTTGAGGGTCTACCTGAAAAGAAAAACCAGGAAATGGAATCTATCCACAGGCCTGTTTTGGTTGCTGCTTTTTTCTGTTTTTGCACTAGCATTTGTAGTGATGCATGCAACGCATAATTTCTTCCCTATCACTCTTGATATCTGGAATAAACATATAAAACATGATTTAGAGACCGCGCCATGGAAAGTAGTACCGATAGCACTGCTAATCGGCTATATACTCATTCAATTAACCCGTCGATATCAAATTGCACAAGAGCTAGCCGATTTAAAGAAACTCAATGAGCAACTGCAAGCGGTGAGGGATGGTGTTGAATCACTAGATGGAGATATCAAAGAGGGCCGAGATATTGATACACCCGGGTTTTTTTTACCTTATCAAGGGGAGAATCTCTATTTAGACCCGGCATTGATTATTCGAGTTGAGTCGGATGAGAATTATTGTCATGTTTTAGTTGCGCCAAATGAAGCACAAGATGGTGGATATTGTTATATGGCGCGCATTACGTTAAACGAAGTGGCCAGTCGCTTGCCGGAAAATTTGTTTTTGCAGGTTCATAGATCTCATATTGTCAATTTTACTTATGTGGTAAATCTTGAGCGCCAAGGCCGCAACTATCAATTGCAATTGACAAATGGTGATTGTATCCCTGTTAGTCGATCACGAATCAAACAAATAAGGCAAAAAACACTAGGGATACTGTCCAGCACAGGTATGCTAATACATGGTAAATCAACGTTAACATCAACTGTATCAAATAAGACTGGATAGCCACAACGGGCCTCTGTTTCAAGAGGGTATATCATTGTTATTTATAGCGAATTAAAATATTAGCCCTTCGCCATAGACTATAAAATATAGTAAAATTATCTCAGGATTTGCGTTTTTTAATGAATCAGCAGCGGCTAAATTGAGCGCAACATATCACTCGCAAAGGCATAAAGACAATTTAGCCAGGCAGAGGTAGTTCAGAATGAATAACAAATCAGGACAGATCACAAGCTTTCAGGATAAGGCTAATGACTGGGCTCAACTTGCCCAACAAGACCCTGCAGCCTTTGAAACAATGCGCACTGAATTACTCAATGAGTTCATCCAGAACTCACCCTCAAGTATTCAAAAGAAACTAGAAGGCATTCAGTGGAAAATAGAACACGTTCGCCGACGTGCCGATAGCCCCGCAGAGGCCCTCGCTGAGATTACCGGCATGATGTGGCAATCGACGCAACTGTTAGAAAAAAAACAGCAAGACCTGCTTGACCTTTATACAGGCAAAGCACTCACCGCCTCACCTCCCCAAGAGAGCGCTCAAATTCTACATTTTCAATTAAAAGAGCATGGCCGTTAGCGGCTAACGCTCTGTAAACGATGGCAACAGACTCAGAAAATTATCTGCGGGCACACCATTTAAATACAGGTGCCCCCCCTGGTAACGTAACTTTGTCCGATAATGGTTCGCCTCACGACGAATAATATTCTGAATTTCAAACTGAACCAGCATCTGCTCAATCGCGCGCGTTGTCTGTTGTGCCAGCACCTCAACTGTCATCGTCTGCTCAGACTCAAGTAATTGCTCAATAATTTCAGCGCTAACCGCTTTACGCGCCTGCTGCTCAATAATAGAGGCAGGTAGTTTTATATCAATTTCAACCAGAGCCTGTGGTAACAGTGCATTAAGATCATTCGGCAACACAATTGATGCGGGAACAGTTGCGCCCTCTTCAATACCCAACTTGAATCGTCCACTCATTTGACCATCAATCGTCGTCACTTCTATTTTATTAATGTGGATAACGGGTGCCTGTGCTAACAGTTTAGGCAGCAATGATTGTGCCTCCTGCAGCAAAGTCTGCGACAATCGTTCAGAGTCTATATGCGATAACTGGGTAAGAGTGATATAACGTTGCTGCATCGTTTGCAACACAGCGGTATCAAGGTTATACAGCGCTAAATAAATCGCCCCGCGATTAAATTTCACATCATTGACTTGCAGCAATCTAAATTCTAACTGCTGTGTGACATCAATCAACATTTCTCGCTTAAGCACACTATACGCACTGCTCATATCGCGTAGAACAACTTTCAATGCGACTCCCTTGCTGCTCTCACCTCGTAATTTAAAAGTATTTAGTATGATCCCACCATCATCAAGCGGAAAACCCTGCGGTGACATAAATTGATCAAAAACCCCTGACAACCCTCCTACCGTTATGCCATAGTCCGCATTGGCCAGTTCAAAGCGAGGCGCATTAAAGTACCCCTTACCTCGCGCCGTAATCCAGTCACCTTCAAACCCCCAATTGATCCCTCCCCATTTCACATCATACTGTCCAGTATGATCACGCCCGCGGTAGGCAGGGACAACTCCGTCACTCCTGACAGCCCCCGACCATTCAAGCCACGTCGTTATTAAAAATGCAACTTGATCACCAAAATAAAAGCTTGCGGTAGCCTGTTGTTCATCCTCAGGAATAAGCACTGTCTCAATCTTGCTCATAGTACGCAACGAAAACCCTTTATCTATCCGTGGACCATGAGTGATTTTGTGCCTAAATGTAAGGCTAAAAGGTACCATGGCTGAGGAATCCGATGTGGGAAAAACAGGTATCACTTGGGCGGCAAAGGTGAACCGGGTATCCACAAACGATGTAAGATAGCCGCGTTGATAACGAGAGAGCTCATATGAAATCGCAGCTTGGGGCTTCCACTGAAGTTGAAACAAATCACTCTGCGCCCGTAACTGTTTTTCAATCTCCCCACCAACCCAGTAAGGAACTGAGGCGACAGCAGTCAGCATTAGCATGGGTAGAAAAACGAGCAGCGCAGTTTTGTTCATCACGAGCCCTTGTCAGAGTTTATGCGGTTCCATTTCAATACTATCTAAACGTCGCCCAAGAAACTGCATCTCACCGCGATAACGTACATCACCCACGGTGGCAAACTCAAAATAATAATGACATAAAATCGTCATATGGCCTTCACCATTACGGCGAAATCTCACTTTGGAAAGTACCACACTATCATCAAGAAATTGCACATCACTCTCATCACAGCGTCGTCGCGCAATTTGATAAGCAACCTGCTTAAGCTCATTGGTACGCCACCAAAGTGCAACGGCCAGCACAACACCACAAAGCAGTAACAGTTCAAAAAAAGATGGCATTAAAACAACTTAACGCGCAATCGCATCAGCCAGCGTGCCAACTGAGATTGCAAATTTATGCGAGCGATTCCAATCTAGAATAGCACTGTAATTAGCAGGATAAGTGATAAAGGCACGCTTACCCGGTCCGTCTGGTTGCACCACCGTCGCAACCAGGTCACGCTTAGGTAAGTTTTTACCAAACAGTTTACGCACCCCCAACGTCTGCCATTCTGCAAGTGTCTTTCTCGCTTTATCTTTAATTAAGCCCTGATCAAAATCATTGGGTAACAGTACCTCTCGCCCCCAGGTTTGATCACTGCGCCAACCAATACTAGAAAGATAATTGGCTGCTGATGCAAAGGCATCGGCCTTTGATTCCCAAATATTAATCTTACCGTCACCATCACCATCCATTGCGTAGGCACGAAAAGTCGATGGCATAAATTGCGTCTGCCCCATCGCACCAGCCCATGAGCCCTTCATTTTATCGACGGTAATGTGCCCTTCATCCAGAATCGTTAATGCATCCATCAACTGTTTACGAAAAAACTTTGCGCGGCGAGGGTCATAGGCCAGTGTTGTTAATGCACCAATCACATAATGGCCACCACTAAAACGTCCGTAACTAGTCTCCATTCCCCAAAACGCGGCGATAAAGCGCCCTTGAACACCAAAACGTGACTCTATCTGCTGAAATAGCTGGCCGTTTTCACGGTACATTTTACGCCCCAGCTCAATACGATAGGGTGTTACCCGTTTCTCAAAATAGTCCTCAAAGGTTTGTATGGTCTCAGGCTGTGAGCGATCCAGTTTCACCACACGCGGACTTGGTTTCACGCCAATAAAAGCCTCTTCAAGAACCACCTCTGAAATTCCATTTTCATGCGCCTCTTGTTTAAAGTCAGCTAACCAGCGTGAAAAATCAGGGTCATCATCCGCCATAGCAGATACAGGCAATAACATCGACAGTAGTAATGTCAGCAGCAGGAGCGGTGATTTATTCATCATGGTCAGCATTCGGTGATTGGTCATGCTTCATATATTACCCAATGCCACACAGAAATCACATAGACGCTTGAGGATTGATTGCCAATCATGCTTCATAAGCCATCACAATAGACAGAAAGCAATCAGACTTTCCATCACACCCAATCGATGTAAAAAAACTTTGTGGAAGTGATGATATTTCAGGCTCATGCTCGCATCAATGAAGTGGTAGCCGAAACCGACTAGATAGCGTGCTACTATTTTTTCTTATGTAACACTTCTTCCTGCCGCTACATAAATAAGCAACGTACGAATAAACACCAGGCAACAACAATATGAATACACAACGCTGTGCGGAGCAGAACCGTCATCGTCAGCACACTTTTGTCCTGCGGCGTGATAATTCCCACCATCCATGCAGACAATCAATATCAGATTGAAACCAGCGGTGTTATTAGCATTGAAGCAAGCGGCGGCGGCACGGGACTGTCGACCAACAGGTACACTGCACAGAATCATCGTTTAGGATGAACACGATAAAGACCATTTTCACATTCAGGCTAACGCTTGTTAATCGAGTGAGTGGCCGTGATGATGATCATCAGCCGAATGGCCATGACTATGATCACCCTGCCCAGCAGGCATTGCTTCACCAGTGGTTGTCATCGTCAATTTACCATGCTTAACACCACGCACACTCACCAGCTTATCCGCCAGCGTCTGTAGCAACTGCGCCTTACCTTTCAACACCAGCACTTCAAGGCAGTTATTATGATCAAGATGAACATGCAACACCGAACAGATTTCGCCGCTAAACGAGTGCTGCAGATGGGTCAGTTTGGAAGAGAGATCGCGCGAATGGTGATCATAGACCATAGTAAAAGTGCCCACGGTTTCTGCATCGGCCTCCCACTCCTGCTCGACCATGTGGTCCCGAATCAGGTCGCGAATCGCCTCAGAGCGATTTTTGTACCCTTTACGCCCAATCAATTCATCAAATTTATCCAACAGACGGTTATCAATCGAGACCCCAAACCTTACCAACTCAGACATTTCAGTTCCCTCATCAACACTTTGAAGCTCACACTCAAACAGCTGATACGCTGATTGACTTTAGAGTGACACATATTTAATATTTGTACCACGACTATGGAGCGCAGCCAATTGAAAGCATATCACACTAAAAATAAAGCAATTATTTCCAATAGCTGCCAACGCGTGCGGCGCAGTATCGCTGCCATCGCGACCATTTTACTGCTGGTATCACCCACCGCCTTTGCCCATAAACTCAATATGTTCGCCTATGTCGAAGGCGATGAAATTTTTGCTGAAGCCTACTTTACCGATGGTAAAAAAGCCAAAAACAGCGCCATTACTATATTTGGCCCTGACAACAAGCAACTTTTACAGGGCATCTCCAATGAAGATGGTCAATTCACCTTCGCCATTCCACAGCAGAGTGACCTACGCATTACTGTTAACGCTGGCATGGGCCATCAGGCTGAGTATCTGCTCCTGAAAGATGAGTTCAGCGAGGAGTCTGAGAGCGCACTGACGACATCGATCACCACCGCTAGCGAGAGCGTTAATGATAATGATAATGATAACAGTGACATACAGCACACTGAACCACACACTGAACCACCCCGAGTGACGACTAACCTTGATAACGATGCCATACGTGCTGAAGTCGAACGTGCGGTCGGCAAGGCGATCAAACCATTGATGCGGGAACTCTCAACCATGCGCGCTGAAAAATCGCTGGCCGACATCATCGGTGGCATCGGTTTTATTTTCGGTTTGTTTGGCACCGCCATGTACTTCAAATCGCGCCAGCAGTAATGAGAAGGCTCAATCTTGATCGTCATACGTCGATACCTTTTGTCACACCACTCATTTATTTAAGACACAGATAACATGCATATCTCAGACGGAATTCTCTCAGCACCAGTACTTATCGCCGGTTTTATCGGCACCGTCGCGGTGGCCGCTTATACTCTGCGCCAGCTTGACCTGGACGATATTCCCAAGGTTTCGGTCATCACCTCTGTCTTTTTTGTCGCCTCGCTGATTCATGTGCCCATTGGCCCCAGCAGTGTTCATTTAATCCTGGGCGGGCTCGTTGGCGTGGTGCTCGGCATACGTGCCTTTCCCGCCATCATGCTCGGCATTATTCTGCAGACCATCCTGTTTGGCCACGGCGGTGTCACCGTCATCGGCGTCAACACCATGATGCTCGGCGGTGGCGGTTTAATGGCTTACGCCGTGTGGCAACTGCGCCATCACTTTAACATTAAGAAAAAAGAGATGATCTTTGGTGGCCTTGCGGGTGCCATGGGCATCTTCAGCTCAGGCATCGTCCTCGCGCTGTCGCTGGTCACCACCGGTGAAGAGTTTATCGCCACCGCCTGGTATACCCTTATCGCTCACATTCCGGTAATGATCATTGAAGCACTGGTGGTCGGCTCCTGTGCCGCCTTCCTCGCCAAGGTTAAACCCGATGCATTGGCCGGTCAGTTACCACTCGCGCCAGCAGTAACCGCAACGGCCGCAGCAACAACAAAGCCCTTAAATGAGGACTCACCCAAGTGAACCAGTGGCCAGCGTTCTATGCTAACGTAAGCGCCTCACAACTTAATTGCGGAAGCTGGCACGATGCCACTTGATATCGATCGTTTTGCGAAACTGGAATCCCCCCTGCAGCGCTGGGACCCACGCATAAAACTCTTCACGCTCGGCATCTTCGTCTTTAGTGTCGCCCTGCTCAAAACACTGCCCATTGCATGTGTCGCTTTTTTCCTTGCCGTTGGTATCTTGCGTTTAAGCAACCTGCCCTATGACTTCGTTGCGAGCAGTGTTAAATGGGTAATCTTTTTTCTGTTACCATTTTTCATCATCATGCCACTGAGTTATCCCGGTGAGGCCGCCTTTTACGTCATCGGACTCCCCTTTGCCTGGGAAGGATTGCAGCTAGCAACTCTCATATTCATCAAAGCAGTGGCGATTATCCTCACCACCTTCTCTATGTTTGGTACGGCACGTTTTGATGTCTCAATGATCGCCCTGCAACATCTCAAGTGCCCAAAAATTCTGGTGCAGATGCTACTCTTCACTTATCGCTATACCTTTGTCTTTATTGAAGAGATGCGCCGTATGCAGATCGCGATGCGCGCGCGTGGCTTTGTCATGAAAACTAATCTTAAAACCATGCAGGTGATGGGTAACTTTGTCGGCACACTGTTAATTCGCAGCTTTGAACGCTCCGAGCGTGTCTATAAAGCGATGTTATCCAAGGGATATCAGGGCGAACTGCACACCATGGTGAAATTTAAATCAGAACAACAGGATTACATCAAATCAGCGCTAGTACTCGTGACTGCGGTAATAATCCTTGCGCTGGATTTCTCAGGACTCTTTTTACCCGCCAAACAGAGCTGGTTCTAAAACATTTTTTCAGGAGGCCTCGTGTCTAAAAACACGGCAGCAATCGAAACAAGACAGGTATTTTTTACCTACCCGGATGGTCACGCCGTTTTAAAAAGCGTCACCTGCTCAATCAAGCCAGGTGAAAAGGTCGCATTAATCGGCCCCAATGGCGCAGGCAAATCGACCTTCATGAGTCTGCTCAATGGCGTTTCGCTACCGACCCATGGTCAGGTACATATTGACGGCACACTAGTCGAAAAAGAGTCACTGGTTAATATTCGCCGCAAGGTCGGCATTGTCTTCCAGGACCCGGATGACCAGCTCTTCTGCCCAACCGTTTATGATGATGTCGCCTTTGGCCCACTCAACCTCGGGCTTGCTCATGAGGAAGTTGATAAACGCGTCAAAGAGTCGCTTGCACTGGTTGGTCTTGAAGGCTTCGATGAACGCTCTTCGTATCACCTCTCATTTGGTGAACGTAAACGCCTCGCGCTTGCCACTGTGTTGTCATATCGCCCTGAAATTCTGGTCTTCGATGAACCATCCACCAACATGGATCCACTCAATCGCCGTAAGCTGATCAACTGGCTTAAAGAATCTGACAAAACCATTCTGCTCTGCACCCATGATCTCGATATCGCACTAGAAGTATGTGATCGCTGCATCCTGCTCACTGATGGTGAAATCGTCGCCGACGATACCGCCTCAAAGATCCTGCATAACCGACAACTGCTGGAAGAGAACAACCTCGAACTGCCATTGGCATTGATGACCCATGAACTGCTCAATGACATCCTGAAAAACAAAGATGATCTTGATGAAGATCACCGTTTTATCATCGGCAATTTTCTACACGCCCACCGCCACGCGCATGGTGCCGATGGTGAAATACATTTTCACGTGCATACACATGATGATCACAGCCCGGCACACACCCATCACAATCATACCCACGAACACGAACACGAACACGAACACGAACACGAACACGAACATCATGAGGATGGCTCAGATAAAGATCAACGCCAGCAAAATAAGCAATAACGCAGGATTTAAAATATCACCACGGGGTCATCCGGCTGCCATTGTACGTACTTATCCATCACACCCGTAAACAACGGCAGCGCTAATAACCCCGTTAACCAGGCCCGAAGAGACGGATATGGACTCTCTTCAAACCATGCCTGATCCACCTTGGCAAACTGTCGAATAAAAGGAAAAATCGCCATATCAGCCAACATTGGGCGCTCTGACAACAGGTAGCGAGAAGACTGAAGCTTCGCCTCCAGCACTGTCAGAAACACCTCTGCCTGCGCGCGGTAACATTCCATTGACTGCTCAGGAAAGCGATCCGAATATTTATAACGATCAAGACACGGCTTAAACTCAATGTCATTGGCAGTAATCAAACGCTCGCTCTCAGCAACACGCTCATCATCACGCGCGAGCCATCCAGCCGGATCAGATTGCTGCAGTGCCCACAACATAATCTCAAGGCTTTCATCTATCACATGGTTTTCAGCCACCACCAGCACAGGCACAGTCGCGCTGGCGGACAACTGACGCAGCACCTCAGGCTTATCAGCCAACACCACTTCTCGCAACACGACCTGAACAGCGCTTGCCCGTAATGCAAGACGTGCACGAATCGCATAAGGGCAGCGACGAAAAGAGTAAAAAACGGGATGATTCATCAACATTTACCAAAAGAGACTTTATTCACTTACCGTTTACGCCACACGCTCGCCAACCATGGCTGTTGCTCACGCGGCACACCTGCAGGTCGGTAATAGTGCATCAACTCAACAAAGCCAGCCGTGACCATATAATCACGCCAGGTATCCAGATCATAATAAGCACCGTAACGATTACCACTCCAGCCTTCGGTATTATCACCGCGTGGATTTGAACTAAATAACACCCCATTGGGTTTTAACGTCGTATGCAATGCAAGTAACACACCCGGTAACGCCTGGCGTGGCGCATGAAACAGCGAGGCGTTGGCAAACACCCCGTCAAAGTGGTCACCCGGCAGATCAAGCTCAAGAAAATCCTGCTGCCACACATCACAACCACTGTAATCGCGCGCCATCTCAGCAAAACGTTCTGCCCCCTCTAATCCCACCGCGATATGACCACGCTGGCTGAATGCCTTAAGATCACGCCCCGGCCCACAACCGACATCCAGCACAGTAAAAGGGGCAACCCCCTTATTTGTCTCGATATGAGTCAGTAGCGCCGTAATATTCTGCTCAACATCATGATCAATCGTCCCCGCAAAGAAATCCTCTGCACGTTGATTATAATAATCCAGCGTTTGAGTCGTGAGGTCCTGTAAATCCTGATGAGTCTGTATAGTCTGTTTCATAGCGGTCGTGATTGTACTGTCAAACGATACCATTAATCGAGTTTAAAGCGCATCGCATCAGGCATCATCTTAGGGTCTGTTGACGTTTCATTTTCATCGCTGTTGGAGTCTCTTTTTTCGTCCTACCAGGCGGAAGAAGCGCAGTGTCGTCATTCTACATAAGCGCCTGACAACGCAGTAGGGCGAAAAAAGCG
>QIJH01000234.1 GCA_003232725.1 Chromatiaceae bacterium
CAATCAGCTGTTCATCTGTTCGCTGCTGCAATGAATCGATGCCAGCAGTGTAAACAGATGCGCCCAATCGTTCACGGCGAAAGTCCATTAATGCCTCAGCATAAGGCTTTGAAAATTCAGGGTGCCCCTGAATCGTGAGAACAGTCTCATCTAGCTGAAACATCGCATACGGACAAAAATCACTGCCTGCAATTAATTTCGCCCCTGCTGGCAACTCAAGCACCTGATCTTGATGGCTCACCAACACCTGGCACACACCACCCATTGGCAATGCCTCCATCCAGGGCGCAATAGTTGCAACTTGCATTGCGTGCACCCCTACCCCCCACCCTTTATCACATTGACTTACTTTACCACCAAAGGCCTGCGCCACTAATTGATGGCCAAAACAGATCGCAATCAGCTTTATTTTCGCCTTTCGTAGCCAAATAATAAAGGCCTGCAACTCCCCAATCCACGCGTCATCATCATAAACGCTGGCTTTGCTACCCGTTGTGATATAAGCATCACACACATCAAGTGAAGCGGGATAATGGCCAGCCACGACATCATAGACTTGATAACTGAAAGCAGGCGCTAGCGGATGAAACAGTGAGCAGATCATCGCAGAATAATCACCATACTGCCGCTTAAATTGCGATCTCACCGAGTCACACTGCAAGATCCCTATCTTCATTTATTCATGCCCTTTAAAAATCCCATCAAAAAAATCTGTCAAGAACGTCTGAATTACGCGATAGTATTAGATACTTTATATCTATCATACCTATATACTCAAAGCGACTTGGATTTAGGTGTAAAGAGTGCGGAATATTTTTCCCATGGCTAGGCAGAATGACGATGAATAGTCGTTCTATTGAGAAGAATTCTAACGCCGTCAGGGAGAAATAGGCCGTGCTATTTACCTTGAATCCAAATCGTTTTGGGTATATACGGACAGCCAATTTGCACCAGGCAAAAATTCACGCATGATAACAAGGACAAAGCCCTATAATGCACGCCAGAGAGGTTAAGAGTATTGCCGATGCGAAAATTATCGTCAATGAACGTAACATCCGCCATATAAAAGTGGGTATTTTCGATATTGACGGCGTATTGCGTGGTAAATACATCTCACGAGACAAGTTTTTTTCTGCTCTCGATAAAGGCTTTGATTTTTGTGACGTCGTGCTAGGCTGGGATAGCAAAGACCAGCTCTACGACAACGTTGATTTCACCGGCTGGCATACTGGCTACCCCGACGCACCTGTCCGTATCATCCCTGAATCGTGCCGCGAAATTCCGTTTGAGGAAAAGACGCTCTTTTTCCTCGGCGAGTTTACCGCTGGTGCAGCCGCACTCTGCCCTCGCGGCCTGCTACAACGCACGATCGAAAAAGCGAATCAAATGGGTCTTTTCCCAAACGCTGGTTTTGAATATGAGTTTTTCATCTTCGAAGAAACACGCGAATCGATTCGAAAAAAACAGTATCGTAATTTAACCCCACTGGCACCTGACAACTTTGGCTACTCCATATTACGCAACAGTGTGGATGCTGAAATCTACCAGCAAATCCTGGATCTTGGCGAAACAATGGACTTTCCAATCGAGGGGCTACACGAAGAAACTGGCCCCGGCGTACTCGAGGCCGCCATCACTTACGACAGCGCCCTCAACGCTGCCGATAAGGCAGCCCTGTTCAAAACCTTCATCAAGATCACAGCACAACGCGCAGGGCTGATGGCAACCTTTATGGCAAAATGGTCAGCCGACCACCCTGGGCAAAGTGGCCACATTCATATATCCCTTAATAATGCTGAAGGTTCCCCGGTTTTTTATGACGCCAATAAAGCCGATCACATGAGCGATACCATGCGCCATTTCGTGGCAGGCCAACAACAGTTTATGCCTGAATTGCTAGCGATGATTGCACCAACAATCAACGCATACACGCGCCTGATACCAGGCTTTTGGGCCCCCACAGTCGCTACCTGGGGCGTTGAAAATCGCACCTGTGCGTTACGTGTCATTACGGGTAGCGCCAGCGCTCAACGCGTTGAATACCGCGTTGCCGCTGCCGACGCCAACCCTTACATTATCCTCGCTGCTGCACTTGCTTCAGGATTAGCCGGTATTGAGCAAAAACTCGAGCCTGATGAAAAAGTCAGTGGCAACGCCTATGAACAGCAATTTTCCGCTGATCGCCAACTACCCACTACCCTGTGGGAGGCCGCGCAGCGCCTTAAAGGATCAAGCATCGCCAGAGAGTATTTTGGTGATCACTTTGTCGATCACTACGCTGCAAGCCGGGAATGGGAGGAACGTGAGTTCCGCAAACATATTACCGATTGGGAAATGGATCGCTACTTTGAGATCATATGATGCCTATCTTTAAAGTTATCTCACCGATTAATAATCGCAGCTATGCAGAACGCACTTATACAACCGGTGCAAGCATCGAACGCGCACTGGAAAAGTCAACATCTGCACAACGTGAATGGCAAAATACCCCCGTTGAGGTGCGAAAAAAAATCTGCCTCAAAGCTGTCAGCGCACTATTAGCAAGGCAATCATCCATCGCCGAAGAATTAAGCTGGCAAATGGGACGCCCGCTACGCTACACCCCGGGCGAAATCAAAGGCTTTGCCGAACGTGCACGCCATATGGCCAGAATTGCCGCAGATAAACTCGCCGACATTGAGGTGGAAACATCCGCTGAAACAATAAAACGGATTCATCGAACACCGCATGGCATCGTATTCTCAATCGTGCCCTGGAACTACCCCTACCTCACTGCCGTTAATGTGATCATTCCCGCATTAATGGCCGGTAACAGCGTCATCATGAAACCCTCATCGCAGACACCACTCACTGCCGAGCGCCTCTTTGATGCTTTTGACACGGCAGGACTACCTGCCGGGCTGTTTCAACACCTCTTTCTTGACCACCCCAGCACTGCCAAATTGATTCAACATGACGCCATCAACTATGTCGCTTTTACCGGTTCAAACCAGGGTGGGCACGACATTGAAGCCGCTGCCGCAGGGCGCTTTATCGATGTCGGACTGGAGCTTGGTGGCAAAGACCCAGCCTATGTACGCAGTGATGCCGAGCTGGAAAGTGCCGTTGAAAACCTGATCGACGGGGCATTTTTCAATTCTGGGCAATCCTGCTGCAGCATTGAACGCATCTATGTACACAAAGATCTGTATCAGGTGTTTTGTGATCACTTTATTGAGCTGGCCCGTGAATACCGCCTCGGCGATCCGTTGCACCCCGATACCACACTCGGCCCTATGGTCAATGCCGCTGCCGCCACACGTGTACGCGATCAAATCAGCGAGGCAATCAAACAGGGAGCCAGCGCAACCATTGATGAAAAACTATTTCCAGCAAACAAGGCTGGCACCGCTTACCTTGCTCCACAGGTGCTGCTAAATGTTGATCATTCAATGGCAGTGATGCGCGATGAAAGCTTTGGCCCTGTCGTCGGCATAATGTCAGTGGACTCTGATGAGCAGGCAATCAAGCTGATGAACGACTCGCCTTATGGTCTAACCGCCTCAATCTGGACCACCGACCAAGCATCAGCGCTTAATATCGGCAACCAACTGGAAACAGGCACCTGTTTTATGAACCGATGTGACTACCTCGACCCAGCACTGGCATGGAGCGGCGTGAAAAACTCAGGAAAAGGTTGCTCACTTTCTGAACTTGCCTATGAGCGTCTTACTCAACCAAAATCATTTCATTTTCGTCACTAATCAATACCATGACAAACAGCATCAATAAATTACACGGCAACTGGAACTACCCCGCCACCCTTTGGTTCGGCGCTGAACGCATCACAGAGCTTGCCACCGCCTGCAAAACACTCGGCATACACCATCCGTTACTCGTCACTGACCCCGGCCTCAGTCAGCTCCCAATGGTAAGTAAAGCGATCACCCATAACAAAGCACAAGGCGTCCCTACCGGGTTATTCAGTGATATTAAGCCCAACCCTAACGGCGCAAATATCGAAAATGGTGTAAAGCATTATCATCAGCATGGCCACGACGGTATCATCGCTTTTGGTGGTGGCAGCGCACTCGATGCAGGCAAGGCAATCGCGCTGATGAGCGGGCAGAAACAGCCACTGTGGGCATTCGAAGATGCTGGTGATAACTGGCGACGTATCGACAGCGACGGGATTGCCCCCATCATTGCCATCCCCACCACCTCTGGCACAGGCTCAGAGGTAGGTCGAGCATCACTCATTGTCGATGAAGCCCATCACTGTAAAAAAATCATTTTCCACCCCAAAATGTTACCCAGTATTGTCATTGCCGACCCACAACTCACCACCGGGCTACCCGCTCATATCACCGCAGCGACCGGCATGGATGCGCTATCCCACAATCTTGAGGCATACTGCGCCCCAGCCTATCACCCGATGGCTGATGGCATCGCACTCGAAGGAATGCGCCTGATCAAAGAGTGGCTTACAATCGCCTGCGAAGAGCCGCAAAACATAACAGCACGCAGCCACATGATGATGGCATCCACTATGGGGGCAACCGCCTTCCAGAAAGGACTCGGTGCAATGCATGCCCTCGCTCACCCGCTGGGGGCAATCTATGATGCACACCATGGCCAGCTCAATGCCATTTTGATGCCCTATGTCCTGCTCATAAACCGCCCCGCGATTGACACCCGCATGCAACACCTGGCGCATTATCTCAAACTTGATGGTGACGACTTTGACGCCGTACTCAACTACATCATCACCTTACGCGCCCACATCGGTATTCCAAATGATCTGCGCAGCATTGGTATCGACGAAAACCGTATTGATGAAATCGCCGCCCAGGCGCGACAGGATCCCTCCGCTGCAGGAAATCCTGTCCCACTGACTCAGACACAATATGCAACGCTACTACGCGATGCGATCAACGGCAACTTAAAAAATAAAGTAACCTCAGAATAAAGCCTGTTTGCGGCATGAAATCAAGTCTGGTGGTGTTAACAGGACGCACCTCATGCCACGATCAACCCTAAATTGACCGAGTTATAGTTTTAATCACAATTGCCGATCAATCCCTATATTCCATCTTGTTTCTTAAAACCCGATAACATGCTGAAGATATTAAAAATATTTTCGAAAAAGAGGCCAACAACCAATCCACCAGCGAGCGCACGCGTGGTACTGGACAGCCCTCGACTATGCCAACTGCTGCCCTATTTTCCAATCGGCAGCAACATCAAATATTCCCCGGAATATAGACAGGAAATAATCCTCGACACCCTCATTATTGCCTATTTAATCAACAGTGATCTTATCTATTCAAACAATAAAATCACCACCACTGACAATGACCACACCCTGGTATTGAATGGAACCCCCGTTGACGAGATCAACAGTTTTGCCATTCTCATCCCCACTGTCGGCCGCAATAAAGCGGCGCTGGACTATGCACAAAAAGAGATTCTGGAGCAGAGCGGCGGCTTGGCACGAGGGAATAACATCACCTTAATCGGACAACAACGCGCTGGAGAGATCCCATATCTAGACACGGTAGTCAAAAAATATGCTCGTCTTAAAGACGGTCATTTCAATAAGACTCAAGTGGCAATACTCAATGTTGACCCAAACTTATTAGAACTAAAAGATCAACGTAATCAAGCGAGATTAGCAGCAAAAATCCCCGCGCTTGTCCAGACAAGGCTCTACAGCGAAAAACATCAATGTACCCTTATCAATTTCTCAGGACAGACCGTCAGAATCTGCTGTGATGATAATAAAATCATCCCGATGAGCTGTGAGAAAGGTGAAATAATCACCCTGACATTTAACCTGCCTACCAGTACGACACCTAATACCATGAAAGGCAGAGTAGTTAAAATTGATGGCCCGGCACTGATTGTCGAACTTGAAGAGATACTGATTAACCAACAGTTCGAGAAAATCACCACCCTCGATATTCTCGAGATTAAAACCAAATTACTTCAGCAACCGCTCAACCCCTAATAGATCAACGGAACAATAGACAACCGATGAATATCGCTATCGCCTGACCAAGGTTGCAGTGCTCGGCATGCAGTATAGTTACCGCTGGTAAACATTAGAGCAGACACATCAAAATGAAGAAAAAGGCATGGTTGACGACCTAAGTTGATAGATAAGCATTCATTGTGAGCTGATCCCAGGATTGGATGATTGCGCTTGATCACTGTTTCCATTCTCCTTAAGAGAGATGGATAGCATCAATAACAACGCGATCATACTGGAGTAGAACAAATATTGTTTGAATCGCTGCCCTCTAGCCGTTTTTAGCTCATCGGCCTTTTTATTCACACAGATAGTACACTGAGCACTTTCCGGGTTTGTCGGCAGATCAACACCGCAAGTGTTACATTTCATTAATACAACAACCTCTTCTGGCTATCATTTAGCGCATCACTATCTACTGATACCGCCTGGATACATACTGGAAAACTATCTGATGGATAATTTTGTCAGGCTCACCACATGACTCATTCAACATACGCTAGCATATCATCCCCAGCGCTCAATCAGCCCCTCATACTCACCCACCAATGCCAAATTCCCCCGTTTTCGCGCCCCGCCCAATACCACTTTCGCTTTACCCAACATTATCTCCAACGCAGCAGCATAATCAGCTTCATTCAACTCACCCGCTTCCAAAACAGCCACCAACGCCTTAATTCGAAAACGATCCATCCCCCAATGTTTACGTGACAGCTGGTCTTCATGGCCACCATATTTTTGAATCAACGGTTCATCGCAATAGAGCACCGGGTAGCGACTGGTAATGCGCAGCCATAGATCGTAGTCTTCACAGGCGAGTAGTGATTCATCAAATAGGCCGACATCATCAAAGATTGCGCGGTGAATCATCACTGCGGAGGGTGAGATAGCACAGCGTGGCAGACAGTTGTGGAAAATCCAGCCCCCTTTTTTGCTATGTTTCTTCATCTGGTTAACACGCACACCATTGCGAATCCAGATCTCATCGCTATGAACCAGTTTGAATACCGGATCACTGACCAAAAGCGCGAGCTGTTTTTCCAATTTTTTTGGCAGCCACTCATCATCAGAATCGAGCAACGCGATCCACTCACCTCTAGCGGCCTCAATGCCAAGATTACGCGCTGCACTCACGCCGCTATTTTGCTGCTCGATGAGTGTAATCTGAGGGTAATGCTCAATAATCCACGCAGCGGAGCCATCGCTCGAGCCATCATCGACAATAATCAGTTCATCTGCCGGATGCGTTTGCGCCAATACTGACTCAATTGCGCGTGGTAACGTTTCAATTCGGTTGTAAGTCGGAATAATGACAGAGATGGACGACATGAACGTAAGAGATCCTGTAAAAAAGAGAGGATTATCCAAGCGCTGCATTATCTCATCCATGCCGAGCAGCGCATAGCATCGAATTTTTCACAAAAAAAAGGATGGTGCCTACAATATGGCACCATCCTTTTTGAAACATCAGCGATCGCTGAGAATCAAGCAGCCTTCTTCTTGGCAGCTTTTCTCTTGGCGGCAGCTGCTTTAGCTGCTGCTTTTTTAGCTTTTGCTTTGGCTTTAGCCGCTACTTTCGCTTTACGATCGAACGTTTTTTCCCACTTGGCAGTAAAAATGGCAATAGCAGCCTGTTTTGCCTGATCCTTTGCAATTTCGGCCCTTACTTCGCTAGCTGCGTCTGCGCTGGTTGCAGCAGCCACTTTAGATGCAGCCGCTCTATCAGCCAGTGCAGCATTTGCTTTAGCAAAACCTTCCATAGCACGAGCCACTGCTTTTTTAGCCGCTTCTGTCTTTTTGGTTTTAGCATTCGCCTTAGCTTGAGCAACTTTATCTTTCGCAGCAGCTACTTTATCCGCTGCTGCCGCTGCTGCGGCATCAACACGCTCAAACTTAGTAACCATTTTGGCTAAAGCAGCAATTAATTTTGCGTGAGCTTTATTAACGGGTGTTGCTGCTAGCAGTGCGCTGTTACTAGGCGCTGCTTTTTTCTTCGCTGCACGTTTTTTTGTAGTGGGATTTTTAGCAGTTCTCTTTTTAGCTGCGCTCTTTTTGGTTGTAGCTTTTTTATTATCGACCATGATATTCCTTAATGATTAAAAAATTATGTCGCCTCTGATTAAGTCATAACAGCAAAACTTCGTTCACGAATTAATCAGAGGCGCGTTATTATAATCACAATATTTGACATTCTCCAAATCCATCTTCAATTATTTATAACCGTCAGGTTAAAAAACAGGATTTAAACCTAAAAAAAGCCGAATATTCAATCGAGATATAAGAAACAACTCACCTGATGGCTGTTACTTAACTTTAAACTTTGCGGGTAACGCTCATCACACCGCGCCATCGCCTTTGGACAGCGCGTATGAAAATGACAACCTGCTGGCGGTGATGCGGGCGAAGGCAGGTCACCGTCAAGGCGAATTAAGGTTCGCCCATCTGCTTTATCAACTGCCGGTATCGCAGAAATTAATGCTTGTGTATAAGGATGTTGCGGATTCTTCAACACATCCTCGACCGTTCCTTGTTCAACAATTCGTCCGAGATACATCACCGCCACTTCATCTGCCAGGTATGAAACCACAGAGAGGTTATGGGTAATAAAAAGGTATGAGAGCTTCATCGTTAGCTGCAACTCTTTTAATAGATTCAGGATCTGCGCCTGAACCGACACATCAAGCGCGCTAGTCGGCTCGTCACAGATAATCAGTTTAGGATTCACCGCCAATGCGCGCGCAATACAGATACGTTGACGTTGCCCACCTGAAAATTCATGAGGGTAACGACCACGCGCATTCAGCGGCAAACCGACCTGCACGAGTAATTGATCGACCCGTGCCAACTGTTCGGCATCACTACCAATCCTCAGTGTCACCATCCCTTCGCGGATAATATCGACCACTTGCATACGCGGATTCATCGATGAAAAGGGATCCTGGAAGATAATTTGAAAATCATTCCGGCGAGAACGCAACGCGGCAGCGCTGATCTGGGTGAGATCATCCCCTTCAAATAACACCTCACCACTGGTAGGCCGGTTCAATTGTAGAATCGCTTTACCAACCGTTGTCTTGCCACAACCGGATTCGCCCACCAGCGCCAATGTACGCCCTTTTTCAATCTGCAGTGAGAGCCCGTCAACCGCATATAATTTTCCGGCATTACGATTGAACAGCCCATTCCTGACCTCAAAATGCATTTTGAGGTCCCGCACGACTAACAGTGGCGTCGTGGTAGCTGGGGCAGCTGGGGCAGCTATGGTGTTAGCAAGCAGCTGAAGCGGCTGCAGATCTTCAGCACTGTTTTTAAATTCACCAATATAAGCCGGGTCAACTTTGTGGCAACGTACCCCATGTCCTGCTTCCTGCTCTACCCAGCGCGGCAGACGTTGCTCGCAACCGGGCTCACTATCATCACAACGCTCAGCAAAACGGCAGCCAGAAAATGTGGCCGCCAGTGATGGCACTGCACCCTGAATCACCGCGAGTGGCTGGTCTCGTTTTTCAATCGTTGGCAACGACTCAAATAGTTTTTGACTATAAGGATGCTGTGCATGCGAAAAAAACTGCGCGCGCGTCGCCTCTTCAACTAATTGACCGGCATACATCACGCCGACTCTGTCTGCCATCTCAGAAACCACACCCAGATCATGCGTGATCAACAACAGTGCCATGCCACGCTCCTGCTGTAGTTTTTTCAGCAGTGTCAACACCTGCGCCTGAATCGTCACATCCAGCGCAGTAGTCGGTTCATCGGCAATCAACAACTCGGGTTCCCCCGCCAATGCAATCGCGATCATCACGCGCTGCTTCATCCCACCCGAGAGTTGGTGCGGATAGTCATTATAGCGCTGTAGAGGGTCGGCAATGCCGACATCGTTAAGCAGTGCCTCAACCTTTGTTTTAACCGCATCGCCATTTAAACCCTGGTGCAGGCGCACCGATTCGGCGATCTGCTCACCAATCGTCACCACCGGATTAAGCGAGCTCATCGGTTCCTGAAAAACCATCGCCACACGACAGCCACGTATGCGTTGCATTTTCGCATTCGATAGCGTCATCAGGTCTTCACCATCAAACATCACTCGTCCACTGCTGACACGCCCTGCAGGCGGCAGCAAGCGCATAATGGAAAAGGAGGTCATCGACTTGCCGCAACCCGATTCACCCAACAACGCGTAGGTTTCGCCACGGTGAATCGCCAGACTAACGCCATCCACGGCACGTATCGTTTGCTCATGGCTTTCAAAACTGGTGACGAGGTTTTCGACCTTTAGTAACGGAGAGGATGCAGTGTTTTTCATCTTGAATTAAAGTATTAACCTTGGTACAGCAGAGAGCAGATTTTGCGTATATTCTTTTTGCGGATTGCGACAGATGTCTGCGGTTGGGCCACGTTCAACAATCTTGCCATTGTGCATCACGGCCATCTCATCACTCACATACTCAACCACGCTGATGTCATGCGTAATAAAGAGCAGCGTGAGCTCTTTTTCCGCGCGCAGCTCCATCAATAACTGCAACACCTCGGCCTGTACCGAGACATCCAACGCGCTGGTTATTTCATCGCAGACAATAAATTCAGGGTTCAATACCAATGCGCGCGCCAATCCAATACGTTGACGTTGACCACCCGAAAACTCATGCGGATAGCGCCATAGGTGATCACCATCCAGCTGCACACGCTCTAATATCTTGCGCGCGATCTCAATCCGTTCATCTTTTGATTCACCAATGCCATGTACCGCCATCGGTTCAATCAGTGTGCCGACAACCGTCATACGCGGATTAAGCGAAGACATCGGGTCTTGAAAGATGATCTGCATATCACGTCGAAAAGGGATCATCGCTTTACGTTGCAGATGCGTAATCTCCTGTTGATTATAAGCTATCGTTCCTGCAGTTGAATCGACTAATCGAAGGATCGCCCGCCCCAGTGTGGTCTTACCACAACCCGACTCCCCAACCAGTGCCAGCAACTGCCCTTTAGGAATTTGCAGGTCAACACCATCGACCGCTTTGACATGGTCGACAGTACGGCTAAACAATCCCTTTTTAATCGGAAAGTAGACTTCGAGTTGCTGCACATCAATCAATGGCGGCTGCGCCAACGCTGTTTCAGCCGATATCGCTGGCAATGGGTTCTCGATCAGCTGTAGATCACGTTGGCGCTTTAGGTTTTCAGGCAGCGCCGCCAATAGTTGTTTGGTGTAATCATGTTTTGGCTGATGCAGCACCTGCTGTAACGTCCCCTCTTCCACTATCTTTCCCTTGCGCATCACTGCCACTCGATCGGCCATCTTTGCCACCACACCAAAGTCATGGGTGATAAAGAGGATACTCATCCCCTTACGCTTCTGCAGCGCTTTCATCAGCCGCAATATCTCTGCCTGTACCGTGACATCGAGCGCGGTGGTGGGTTCATCGGCAATCAATAGATCTGGTTCACATGCCATCGCCATCGCGATCATCACCCGCTGGCGTTGACCGCCGGAAAGACGGTGTGGAAATTCATCGATCCGCACCTCCGGATCGGGAATCTGTACCTGCGCCAGTGCTGCAATGGCACACCTGCGAGCCTCAGCATCATCCATCTCGGGCGAGTAAATCTGTAACACTTCGATTATCTGATCACCAACGGTAAAAACAGGGTTAAGCGAGGTCATCGGCTCCTGAAAGATCATTGCGATACGTGCGCCACACACCTTGCGCTTTATCTCTTCAGAGACCGTCAGCATATCAAGCGTTTCACGTACGCCATTGCCATCAAGGTCACCACCGCGAAAAGTGATACGCCCATCCGGATGACTACATATATCGTTGGGAATCAGTTGAATCACCGAGAGTGCCGTGATCGATTTACCACTGCCTGATTCACCTACCAGGCAGAAGACCTCACCTCTGTCGATGCTAAAACTGATGCCATCGACCGCCTTGACAATATTTTTACCGGCACGCAGGTACGTCTTAAGGTTGTCGACTTGCAGTAACATTCCTATCCCGCCGATTTCTTAAGATTGGGATCAATCGCATCACGCAGTGATTCTCCCATCAAGTTATAGGCAAAGACAGTGAGAAAGATCGCCCCGCCAGGAAAAAGTGCCATCCACCAGTTAAAGGTCGATGACTGTACCGCCTGATTTAACATCTGCCCCCATGACGGGTCATCGACTAAACCAAGCCCCAGAAAGCTTAATGTTGCTTCGGCAAGAATCGCTGAGGCCACACCAAAGCTTGCTGCAACCAAAATCGGTGCGATGCCGTTTGGCAACATATGGCGAAACAGAATAGAACGGAGTGGCAGGCCGCAGGCAGTGGCGGCCTGCACAAACTCCTGCTGGCGCAGGCGCAAGAACTCTGCACGCACAAAACGCGCATAACCGGGCCAACTGGTGACACCGATGATCACCATCATCATATAAAGACTACGGTCAAAAAAAGCGACAAAGGTCAGCAATAGAAAGAGCGTCGGTACCGCTTCAAAGATCTCCACTAGGCGCATTCCGATCATATCGACGATACCCGAAAAAAACCCCATTAACCCGCCCATGATAATGCCAATCAACATCGCAATACCAGTCGCGACAAAACCGATGCCGAGCGCAATACGAGAAGCGTGGATCATGCGACTCAACACATCTGAGCCGTTCTCTTCCGTGCCAAACCAATGAGTGCGTTCTTCAGAAGCAAGCGGTGCTTCCAGACCGGTATCGCCTTCATCACGAATATAATCTTTAGGTGAATAGGGAATGGGGGCATGGATTATCCACTCATAAGCAGCAGCAGCTTGCTTCACCCGGTATTGATCATAGACGGTTAGCAATGGTGGCGAGACCAACATAAAGGCGATAATGGCGGTAAGTGAACCACTCGTGAATAGCACGATCACCTTTTTATAAAAACGGATATTTAAAAACACCAACACCACAATGGTGAAAAAGAGCGCCAACATCACAAAGTCGCCCATCGATAGATACGTTATCATCGGGCTGCTAATCACACCGCCTTCTTTCAGCAACAACGGATGGCTATTGGCAAGGAACGGTGCAAACACGGCAACAGTAGCAAGCAGCCCAATCCAGAACAGGCCAAAACGCGCGCCCCATTGAGTAAAGGCCTCACGTAAGACTTGCGCCGCGTAACTGCGGTTGGCGGCCTTTTCGCTCTGGCGCTCATCGGCAGCGAGGCTTCCAGATATGCTGTTATTCATAATCGCACTCTACCTTAACCAACAAGTCATACTCCTTCCCCCTTTAAGGGGGAGGGAACTTTTATATCATCAGTCATAACTCACCCGTGGATCTGCCAACGCATAACAGAAGTCGGCAATCAGATAACCGACTAGCGTTAACACGCCACTAATCAAGGTGATCGATAACACTAACTCACGATCACGTGCTTTCACCGCTTCAATCGCCAGTTTACCCATGCCATCAATACTGAAGATGCTTTCAACAATCACCGAGCCGCCTAATAAAGCAGGCAGTAAGGTTGCCGAAACCGTGATCAACGGCAGCAGACTATTGCGAAACACATGGCGCCATAACACATCTGACTCACTCACCCCTTTGGCACGTGCGGTGCGTGCATAATCGGCCAGCAGGTTTTCAAGCACGGCGGTACGGGTAAGTTTGGTCAGGAAAGCGAAGCCACCGTAGGTAAGACAGATAATCGGCAAAATCAGATGCCAGCTGCGATCGAGAAAAAAGCCGCGTACAAAGCCTTCACTCTGAAACATAAAAAAGAGCACCGTGCCGATTGCTACACCAATGCTCCCCATCACCACCAGCCGTAATGCTAGGTAATCGGTGTAGGCGATCAAGGCAAACAGTGCGGTGAGTGTCATCCCAATAAACAGATAGGCGGCTATACCACCCCCACCCGGCAGTGCATTGACCATCAGAATAGACATTGCTAACCCCATTACCGCCATCACACCGCAACGAATCGACACCGATTGCAGGCGACATAACCCCACCATCAACATTGCACCGATGCTGCTATAGGCAAACAGCCACAGCACATCAACAAAGGAGCCCCAGTGCGGCAGGAAGACCATATCCAGTGCCTCTCGTTGATTAAGGCCGGCGGTGGGAAACCAGTGCCAGTATTGATCACTGGAGAAAAAACCGATTAATAGTACCCCTGTCAACATGGTCGGCACCGACCACAAACCGAGCATCACGACACTGGAGCCGACATCAAACGACTGCCCACGGTGCATCGCAGCACGCACCCCGATCGCGATCGCAATGATGTAGATCAGTGGAATAGAAATAACATTCAGCAGCATTGTGATCGGCACGCGCTCTTTGATCAAATCCATCACCGGGCGACCGTAACGAAAGCTATCCCCCAAGTCTGAGCCTTTAAACAGTGAAAAGCCATCGATCTCGTTACTATCATCAAAGGTAAAACCGGCAGGCGAGACATTGTTGAGCCAACGCAGGTATTGCACTGGTGCAGGGGAATCGAGCCCATAAAGGCGATTGTAATAATCCTCAAGCGCCTTCTTTGCCTGCGGTTCCAGGTTTTGCCCTTCGACCAGGCTTTGTGCGCTGATGCCGCCGGGTGCAGAGGCCATCACGGTAAATACCACAATCGTAATCCCCAGCAGGGTGGGGATCATCAACAGCAGACGCCTTAGAAGATAAATATGCATTAACGCAATCGCTGGCCTGGTGTTTAGTCGCTGTACTTCTGCATTTCCAGCGGCACATACCACTCCACTGGCACAAAACCTGAGTTCAATCCCAGCTGCGTCTGCTCAATATTATGGATACGATTATCGATAAAGGCCATGGTTTTGCGGCGCATCAAAAAGGTATAGGGTTGATCATCATGCATGATCGCCTCGCTCTGTTGCCAGAGTGGCATGCGCTGCGCCTCATCAACCGTGGCACGCGCCTCATCAATCAACTTATCCAGCTCGGGGTTTTTATTGCCAACAAAATTATCGCCGCCATTATCCGTTTGGCTGCTGTGAAACATCTGAAAGATGTCGGTCTCAACACCACTCGACCAACCCAGGGTAATCGCATCAAAATCACGTTTGCCGAGCTGATCTAACATCACCGACCACTCAGTAGGTTTGGGATGCAGTAACACACCGGCACCGGCATAAAGGTCTTTCAGGAACAGCACAATGCGTTTGGTATCTTCGTTCCCCTGAAAATAGACCAGACCAAATTCAAATGGTTCACCATTGACATCTTCCAGTACCCCGTCGCTGTTGCGGTCTTCATAACCAACCTCTTTCAACAATGCCTTTGCCTTTTCTGGATGATAACCACGCGCGCTAAGCGCCTTATTATGTTGATGGCTGCGAGGACTAAAAGGACTGATTGCCACCTCACCATACCCCAGCATGATTTCATCAATGATACGTTCACGATCCGTCAGGTAGGTCATCGCCTGGCGCACACGCTTATCGGCAAAGCGCGACGGCTCATCGACACTGCCCTGATTCCAGCCAATATAGCTATAACCAGCGGTCGGGCTCATGTATTCAAAGTTTTGTGTGCGCGCGCTTAATTCAACATCATCCAGTAACGTTTTATATTCACGTGGGCGTGCACCGTAGATATCGATTTCACCATTGCGAAAGGTCGTCAGGCGTGCACTGTCATTTTCAATCACCTTCCATAGTAGACGGTCAAACGCGGGCAAGATTGGCCCCCAATAACGTGGATTACGCTCCAGCTCTACCATCCCCAGATCTGGTGTCCATCCTTTTGGGTCTTGCAGACGATAAGGGCCAGAGCCTAGCAGCAGGCCCTTCGATTGATTAAATGTTTCAGGCACCTCTAAATAGGGCTCATAAAAGTGACGCGCCATGATCGACATACCACCTGCTAGTGATAGCGCATTAAAATAGGGTTCTTTAAATTCAAATATGACCGTAAATTCATCAAGCGCGGTAACCGACGCCATCTTCTCAAAATAGGCACGCGTGCGCGGTGCTGCGATGGTTTCGTTCATAATGAAATCAAAGGTAAACACAATATCGTCGCTGCTCAGCGGTTGGCCATCAGAAAAAACCACATCCTTGCGTAGCTTGAATGTTAGCGTCAGGCCATCATCACTCACATCCCATGAACGGGCAATCAGCCCCACCCACTCAAGCGTATCTGGATCGCGTATCAACAGCGACTCCATCACATAGCGCTGCACATTGGAGGCGTAAACATCGGAGGAGACCAATGGGGTCATCGTTTTCAGGTTCAGGCCAAAGGCCTGTACCAGCCAGTCCCCTTCCTCAAAAGCGGGTTGCTCTGCCACTATTTTTGCGCGCCGAAAGGCTTCTGGAATATCATCGTCGACAGACGCTTGATTCGCAGCACTACTATCACTGCTCGTAGCAATATTGACACGGCCATTCTGAATCCGTTTATCCACACCACGCACCAGCGAGCGCAGTTCGCGCATACTGTCTGCCTGTTCTTGCATCACACGTTCCATCTGCGTCATTTTGCTCCACTGGCGATCAACCATATACATGGTCAACAGGATCATCACTGCTAGCAACGAAAGAAAGATGAAATTCGAAAAATCTTTTACCGTAAAGCGCCGTTCCATTAATGCACCCGCCTGTTACCTAAAATATGTCATCACGTAATGGCCTATCCACTGCACTTAACTATCGAGTGCAAAACAGATTTATTTGCCCCCAAGAATAGCGAGCTTCGTTGCTTAGAACAAGTTTGCAGTGTTATCCACTCAAAACTATCCCAATTGTTGAAATTCGAGCTATTGAAAAAGAGCCCGTTTTCACGATACCCCTTCCCGTAGCGTGCTTTTTTCGGTACCTTATTGTCTTATAATTGACCGTCTGTAATAGCAAAGGTGTAATATGGGATTTTTAGAAGGTAAAAGAGCACTGATCGTTGGTGTCGCCAGTAACCGCTCAATTGCGTGGGGCATTGCTAAAGCGATGAAAGAACAGGGTGCCGAACTGGCATTTACCTACCAAAATGAAAGACTGAAGGGACGTGTTGAGAAATTCGCCGCAGAATTCGACTCTGAGATTGTCGTGCCTTGCGATGTTTCTAGTGACAAAGAGATTGAAGCGGTATTTGAGCATCTTGATAATTACTGGGATTACCTTGATATCATCGTTCACTCGGTTGCCTTTGCGCCGCGCGAAGAGTTAGAAGGGCCATATCTGGACTGCGTGACTCGCGAAGGCTTCCGCACCGCGCATGAGATCAGTTCATACAGTTTTGCTGCGCTGGCAAAAGCGGGTTGCAAAATGATGGAAGGACGTGATGGCGCACTGCTCACCATGAGTTACCTCGGTGCGGTTCGCACCATTCCTAACTACAATGTGATGGGGCTGGCCAAGGCAAGCCTTGAGGCCAACGTGCGTTATATGGCCGATGATCTTGGCCCTGATGGTATTCGTGTTAATGCAATCTCTGCAGGCCCAATCAAGACGCTGGCTGCGGCAGGCATCAGCAACTTCCGTAAATTCCTTGATTATGGCGAGAAAAACTCACCCATGCGTCGTAATGTGACAATCCATGAGGTGGGTAATGTGGCTGCCTTTATGTGCTCTGACCTCGCATCGGGCGTTACCGGTGAAATAACCTACGTCGATGCAGGCTACAATATTTTAGGCATGGGGCAAATATAACGTTAGGATAAAAAAGCAAAGCTAGGCGTGCATTAAGACGTTTACGCACCTTTGCGCGCGCATTGGTTCGTGAATTGAAACGCGCATTGCCCGCCTAATATCGTTGGCGTAGTGAATCTTGCAAAAACATGCATGATAGTCACACGCTACCTAAGGTACTGCATCATATTGATGCAATCACAAGGAGCGGTCATTAAACAAGCCGTGGTTGATCGCGGCTATCGGGGTAAGAAAGAAGTCAATGGCACAGAAATCACTCTACCAAAGAAAGCACTCAAGAAAGACAACCGCTATCAGCAAGACAAGAAAGCAGTGTTGCAGACGTGCGGCGATTAAACCCATTATCGACCACTTAAAGTCAGATTATCGTTTATCCTAAAATTTCTTCAAAGGTATCGCCAGTGATGAGATCAACCTGCTACTAGCAGCCACTGCATGGAACCTGAAGAACGATTGTGTCGCCACTTCGCTAAAAATTGTTTGGCGTCCATGCCACAAATTCACTCACTGATGCGACAACTGATTCCTTTTACCCCGACCGTCCTGCCTGCCTGCGCAGCATTTTCACACAACTTTGCTCACTTCGTTCCCTCTTCGCACTCAACACGGCTACTTCAAATGACTTACGGCCACTAATCACCCTCGCTTCGCTCTCCATAGCGATCAGCGGCTGACTATTTATATTCCTGGTTGCCCTGTAACTCAGACATACCTCTTGTTTGCAATCACTCTAATGGCACGATGCTGACATTCCCAAAACGGGCATCCACCTCATGCGCAATGAACAATAAGGAGCCAGACAGAGGACTATCAAGAGGCTCTTGCAATGTCAGATTCCACGTTGCGGGTTCAGATTGCCCCATCTCCCAAACTTTGAGCTGATATCGCTGTCCATAATCAGGAATTGTTTCCACACGCATTTTGAACATATAGGTCACGTTGAGTCTAAAATCAAACGGCTTTGCACTACTCTTAGCACCAGCAGCACCAGACAACATCAGGCGGTCAGTGCAAGGCCATCGATACCAGCCGATCGCGCCCAATTCATGCCAACCCATGTTAGGTTGGGCTACACCCCAATCAGTATGCCCAGGCCAGCGCATACCCAAACCGATGCCAGGGCCATTACTTGGAGAATCGTATCCATCCTCTGTAAACCCATAAACAGTAATCGGCACCGTCACCTCATAGTCACGCCAGGCAACATCACCGATAGCTATCAGGCGATCATATCCTGGCTCAACGGTACGTACACTGTCGTTATCTAATTGCCAAAGACCATCAACCGCTTTCGCGACGTCACTAATTGCGCTTACACTGCTCCAATCAATCGTGTATGTCGTGGGCCATACGTTATTACTCTGGTAATTCAGCGTCATTGACTGCGTATTTGTAAACCCTAACGTATCTGTAGACGTCACCACGACGGTATTTTCTCCACCTTCGATTAAATCAGCAATTGCGATATCTACATTAAAATCACCCTTTGATGCCAGTCGTGTAGCATTAGGCCCTATTGTCAACAATTTCTCTGTTGCTCCGTTCAAAGAATATGTTAACGATACAACACCATTCAAAGCACGAACATTACCCAATATATTCATCCAACGCTGTGGTGTACCTAATGCACCAAAGGTCTGATCAGTACCGTCCCATATGTCTATTATTGGTCCGTCAGACACCATACCCCCAGTTGTCACCACATAGTTCTGAGAGCTAGTCATGTGGAGCGCTCTATCGGTGGAATTGACTTGCACGTTGTAACTCGTGTTTGCTTCCAGACCTCCAATAACAACACGGTGTGAATTATAAGCGCCATACTGACTATCAACCACACCAAGGTCATATGCCTGGGTTCTCCCATATTGAGCAGCGCCAACAGTCAGCTCGTCAGTATCCCAGGTCAACTCAAGCGAGGTTCCAAATATAGTAGATTTTATATTACTGATGATTGGCGCGCTATTATCCGGTAACGGCGTTGATGCGGCATAAAGTTTAATCTCGTCAATCAGCGCAGTATATGCTGGCGGGCTGCTACCCGTGTTACCCACATACACACCCACTTCATTAGCCGCCAAAGTATATGCAAAACCAGTAATAACTTTCCAAATCACACCATCGGACGAGATCGATGCTGTCCATTGCTGAGCCTCACGCTCCACACGCAGGTATCGCGGCGATAGGCTGCCTGCCAATGGTTTATTGTATAAGCTCACTGAACTACCGTCCTGGTAGAACCCTGCATACAGATTAAGCTTACTTCCATCGCTGTATATTTCAAAACGCAACGATGCTGCAGTGCTATTTTGCTTAATGATAATGCCCTGCACCTGATATTGCTCTGTTGGCAACGAATCAAATTTCACTTCCATTGTAAAACCTTCGTCCACCATCAGTTGCATAACACGTACGGTATTATTCCTACTACCAAAATAATGCTCACCAGCCGGAACACTCAGCGCAAGCTGGCTACCAGTAAGGTTCATTGACCCAACATTCAGTGGATCTACATAAAGCCATTGGGGCATGCGTAGCGTCGTAGCATCAAAATTATCCGAAAGACCACTATTAGGCACTGGAACAGAGGCCATGACACTAAACTCTGCAGTGCTGCTGTTACCACTACTATCCGTAACCGTTAGTTGATAGTGATACAAGACATCTTCAATCAATCCGCTTAATGTCAAATTGTGTTTGGTTGTGCTCTTACCCGTAGCAACACTACCTGCCTCATAGTCTGTGTATTCACCATAGGCCACACTGCCTGTAGCAGACTCATTGGTACGCCACTTGATAACAACATTAACCCCATCCGCAGCAGCATACACATTGGAAGATACTTCACTGATCACTGGCGCAACCGTGTCTGGCGGCGGCGGTGGGCGCGAAGTTGGCGTCGAAGCTGCATAAACCGCGATATCGTCAATCAGCGCAGTATATGCTGGAGAGGCACTACCGGTGTTACCCGCATACACACCCACTTCGTTGACCACCAACGCTTGCACAACACTATAGCCGGTCTGCCAAACCATACCATCGGACGAGGTGGAAACTGTCCACTGCTGACCCAGCCGCTCAACACGTAGATACACTGGGTTGCTAGCTGTCATAGGCTCATTGTGTAAATGCATCGAACTGCCATTAAGATAACGCCCTACATATAATTTAAGCTGGCTGCCATCACTATAGGTTTCAAAGCGCAGCGAGCTATTGGCATTTTCTTCAACGAGGATGCCTTGCATCTGAAATCTTTGCGTCGGCAGCGAGTCAAACTTCACTTCCATCACAAAGTCTTCGTCAATGATCGGTTGCATCACCCGTACCGTATCATTACTGCTGCCAAAATAATGCTCTCCAGCCGGCACATCCAGAGCCAACTGGCTACCCGTGAGGCTCATTGAACCCTCAGCTAATGGATCCACATACAACCACTGGGTGAAATTTAAACCGGTTGCGACATTAAAGTCATCCGACAGATTTTCATTAGCCACCGGCACGACCGTGGTGACACTCAGGTTTTCAGTGCGATTGCTGGCGCCATTACTGCCAGTAGCGGTCACCTGGTAATGGTATAAAGTATCTTCAATCAACCCTGTCAGTGTCACTTTCTGTTCGATCGCACTCTGATCGATTTCGATATAGCCCACTTCATAGGATGTGCTTTCGCCATAAACCACACGGCCAATAGAGGGCATGTCGGTCGTCCAACTAAGGGTTAGCTCAATACGCCCATTAACAGATTGCACGCTCGTACGAACTTGATCGATCTCTGGTGCCCGCTCAGTGGTATCCTGCGGCAACGGCACGCGCGGCGTCGGTGTAGTGGCTGCAACCACTTTGATGTCATCAATCAACGCCGTATATGCTGGAGAAGGACTACCGGTGTTACCCGCATACACACCCACTTCGTTGGCCACCAATGCTTGCACAACACTATAGCCTATCTGCCACACCATACCATCGGGTGAGGTAGAGACTGTCCACTGCTGACCCAGCCGCTTAACACGCAGGTACACCGGATTGCTAGCTGGCATAGGCTCATTGTGTAAATGCGTCGAACTGCCATTGAGATAACGCCCTACATATAATTTAAGCTGGCTGCCATCACTATAGATTTCAAAGCGCAGCGAGCTATTGGCATTTTCTTCAGCGAGGATACCTTGCATCTGGAATCTTTGCGTCGGCAGCGAATCAAACTTCACTTCCATCACAAAATCTTCGTCAATGATCGGTTGCATCACCCGCACCGTGTCATTGCTGCTGCCAAAATAATGCTTCCCAGCCGGCACATTCAACTCCAGTTGACTGCCCGTGAGACTCATCGACCCATCATTCAGCGGGTTCACATACAACCACTGGGTACCATCCAGAGTGGTGGCGTTTAAATCATCAGATAAATTGTCGTTAGGCACCTCAAGCGTCACCACAACACTGAGATCTTTTGCGCTACTGTTACCGTTACTATCGGTGGCAATCACCTGGTAGTAATACAGGGTGCCTTCGGTCAGCCCCGTTAGTACCACGCTATGCGCAGTCACGCTTTGGTTAGTGGCAACACTGCCTACTTCATAGGATGTACTTTCGCCATAGGCAACACTTCCCGTGGTACGTTCATTTGTCATCCAACTAACCACAACCTCGGCACCATCACTGCCCGCTTGTACACTGGAGATAATGTTACTGATCACCGGTGCTAGCGTATCCGCTGGCGGTGGGACGCGCGGCGGAGGTGTTCCAACCGCATACAGCGTGATGTCATCAATCAACGCCGTATATGCTGGCGGCGTGCTGCCGGTATTGCCCGCATACACACCGACTTCATTGGTCACCAAAGTATGGGTAAAATTAAAGGCAGTCTGCCAGACCACACCATCGAATGAAGTAGCCACCGTCCACTGTTGCCCCATACGCTCGACACCCAGATATTGCGGCGTGCTAGCAGTCAACAGCTCATTGTACAAGTTTGTCGTGCTGCCATTGCGATAGCTCCCTACCAGCAAGTAGAGCCTGCTGCCATCACTATAAACTTCAAAACGTAGTGAAGTACTGGCATTTTCCTCAACAAGAATACCTTGTACCTGGTATTTTTCTGTCGGCAACGAATCAAACTTCACCTTCATTACAAAGTTTTCGTCCACCATCGGCTGCATGACACGTACAGTGTCATTACTACTGCCAAAATAATGTTCCCCAGCCACTACATTCAAGACCAGTTGACTGCCTGTGAAACTCATCGAACCATCATCCAACGGATCTATATACAGCCACTGAGTCGCATCCAGTTTGGTAACATTAAAGTCATCAGAGAGACCCGCATTCGAATTGAGAATAGTCGTAGTGATACTCAGGCTCTCGCTACTACTATTACCACTGCTGTCGGTGGCAATCACCTGGTAGTTATATAAGGTATTTTCGATCAATCCTGTCAGCGTCACGCTGTGCTCAGTCCCGCCTGAACCAACAGCAGTGCTGCCTATTTCATAGTTCAAGGTTTCACCATAGGCGACACGGCCCGCAGCAAACTCATTGGTCTTCCAATTTACAGTGACTTCCACTCCATTGCCGTCCGTTTGCACACTGGCAACGATGTCAATAATCAGCGGTGCCTGTATATCAAGTGGCGGTGGAATTCGTGGCGTCGGTGTTGAAGCTGCAAACACCTTGATGTTGTCAATCAGTGCCGTATATGCAGAGGAATTACTACCCGTATTGCCCGCATACACACCCACTTCACTGACCGCCATAGTATGTGCAAAACTAGCAGCGGTCTGCCAATCGATGCCATCAGACGAGGTTGAAACTACCCACTGCTGACCCAGACGTTCAACACGTAGATACACCGGGTTGTTAGCAATCAACCGCTCATTGTATAAATGAGTCGAACTACCATTGCGATAATTCCCTGCGTATAGCTTAAGCTGGTTACCATCACTATAAATTTCGAAGCGCAATGATGTATTAGCATTTTCTTCAACGAGGATGCCCTGCATCTGAAATCTTTGTGTCGGCAGCGAATCAAACTTCGCTTCTATCACAAAATCTTCATCAATGATCGGTTGCATTACCCGCACCGTATCATTACTGCTGCCAAAATAGTGCTCCCCGGCTGGCACATGTAACTCAAGCTGACTGCCGGTGAGCCTCATTGAGCCGTCATTTAGCGGATTCAGATATAACCACTGGGTCGCGTCTAACGTGGTTGTGTTGAAGCCATCTGATAAAGCATTGTTAGGCACCGGAATAATCGGAGTAATACTTGCTTTTTTGGTGGTGCTATTACCGTTCACATCTGTAGCAGTGACTTGGTAATGATATAATACGGCTTCGCTTAAACCGGTCAAGATGACATTGTGCTTCACTGACGTCTGGCTAATCACAACCGGCCCCATTTCATAGGCAGCCGACTCACCATAATCGACCTGCCCCTTTGTTAACTCATCGGTTGTCCAGCTAAGGATGCTTTCAACACCATTAGCGCCTAATCGTGCTCTGGCAGACAAATCACTTATCACGGGTGCAACGGTGTCTGCTGGTTTTGGTGTGCGTGGTGCTGGCTTCGATGCCGCATAGAGCGTGATGTCGTCAATCAGCGCGTGTTACCGACGTATACACCTATTTCATTTGCCATAAGCCCATGGGAAAATTGAGTCACTAGCTGCCAACTGGCACCATCAGACGAGGTAGAAAATGTCCACAACTGAGCCACACGCTCAACCCGGAAATAAAGCGGAATAGCAGCGCCAATCAATCGTTTATTATATAAACTCGTCGATCCGCCATTGCGATAGTTACCTACATATAACTTGAGCTGACTGCCGTCACTATAGACTTCAAAACGCAGCGAAGTATTAATGTCTTGTTCAACCAGAATACCCTGAACTTGGAATCTTTGCGTTGGTAGAGAATCAAACTTCACCTCTATCGCAAAATCTTCGTCAATGATCGGTTGCATCACTCGTACAGTGTTGTTGCTGCTACCAAAATAATGTTCGCCCGCTGATACATTCAGTATCAACTGATTGCCGTTAAGTCTGATCGAACCTTCGCCTAATGGGTTCAACTTCAACCATTGGGTTTCATCTAAGGTGGTTGTATTGAAACCATCCGAGAGCGTTTTATTGATTCCATTAGGATTATAGGTTCGCGGGTCTTTGATGATTAAGACACCATTGGCGGGCACAGCCACGGCGATAGGATTATCATTACTCATTTCCAATAAAGAAAAACTGAGTGGCGATCTGGCTTCATCATTTACCGGATTAGCACCGACACTTTTCAAGCGGAAGGGAAGTTGCAAAATTTGCCCGCTGCTTAGCGCTATTTTATTCGCCGGCGGTACGATGATCACATCAATCGTTCCAGCAACATTATCCACTTTGGCATACGGCACGTGATCTCCCGCCAACGAAAGACCCGAGAGCGGTGTGCCAGCCTCGACCAGTGATGGCGTGAAATGGATTCTAAATTTAACAACCACTGGATTACCACCGGTGATCGCTGGGCTATCCGCCGTGTAATTCACCCCAACCGTAACCAGCTCGCCTTCCAAGCCTGTTGCAGAGTCTATTGAAAGCATAGGAGCCGCCCATAGTGGACTCACTAGCAACAATAACATGAGCGTGAATGCATTAATGACTATTTTTTTTTTCATTATATAGACTCGTCGAACCTTTGCACGTAAAGGTATTAATAATTAATACTTGGAAATAAGCACAGAAATAATTTTCTGTCTTTAGCCTCTCTTCTCACAACCATTCAGAGTCCCTCTGAATGGTTGTCTCTTCCTACTTTGTTATTACCTATTTAAAAAGGCTTATAGTCGAAACACTATTGATTTTGAGTAAGAAGATCATCTATAGCCTGGAAGTTAGGTGGCTTTTCACTCATATAACGCCGAAAAGCAATAGTGTCGTCTAGCGTACAATTACCAGTGCCCTCGCATATGTTCATTCTTTTCCTGAGAACGATAGCACCAACTCCAGACAATGAATCTACCTTTAACGCACCGACAGCACCATTAGCAATAGGGCCAAGTCGATTTTGAGCAGCAGAACTAATAGCATCACCAGTAAAACCAAAGAATTTTTTAACTCTATTAACCCAACTCGGTTCAGGCTCATTTTCCGCCGAGGAGCAGGTTGTACAAAGGTCATTAAACATCCGCGAAAATGCCCCAGTCATCGCCCCATTCTTAAATTTCCCACCCGTTAACACGGATGTCGTACCACCAATAGCCCCTGCAGCAAACGCATTTGTAAGGCGCACTTTCGGGTCTCTAAGATTCGCCCCAAACACTTTATCTCCAACCACTTGAGAAACAGATTGCGTCACTGCCGCCGACATAAACCCGGCCTTAAATTCCCCACCATTCATGACACTGCTAACTCCGCCCACTGCACCGTGAGCCATGACTTTACCCACCCCAGACCATAGCGTTGTGGGCTGAAATGAATGAAGTCCCGCAAACATTCCTGCCGTCATTCCGCCAATCATGGCAGCCCTTAAATCCCCACCACTGGCAATCAAACTACTCAAAAAACCTGCTGCAGCAACATTAACTCCTGGAATCGCAGTTATCGCAATCGCTGCAATTGTCCGCCAGTTGTCGTCCACGAAATTTTTGATATCCTCACGAAAGTCACGATAGGCTTTCGAAATATCGTCTCTGAAATCTTTAATCCCACCAACAACATCACTGCAGACCCCACAACTAATACCAAGGAGATACCCACTAGGATCATTAAACGACAAAGGATTATTCATCACATAACTATAACGATTAAATGACTGAGAGTTATGCGGAAACTGTATAAACGGATCAGGACTCAGGAATCGCCCTAGTTCTGGGTCATACACCCTGCCATTCATGTGAATCAGCGCTAGTCCTTCCAGAAATTCATGCTCGGTATAGCCGTGATGGGTAATATCGGAAGTAGTGGCCGAATCAACTATAGACTCTTCAAAGCTCGCCGCTTTCCAACTGGCATCATTGCGACGTTTGCCAAACACATCGTAACTAAAGCGCGCTTTGATAATCCCATTGGCATCAGTAATCGCAGTAATTGAAGTGATATGATCCTGATGTAGGTAGTTAAGATCAGTGCTGTTATCGCTGCGTCGGGTACTAAGCGCAACCATGCGTCCACCGGCATAGACATAGTTTTTATATTCAATAATGCCATTAGATTTTTGTATACGTTCGAACAATTGGCCAAAATAGTGGGTTGTCGTGGTACCGTTGGAATTGATTGCCACTTGCAGGTAACGTGAGTTTTCTGTGTCATACGAAAAACGGCTTGAATATTCGCCTCGAGTCACAGTTTCAGGTTTGTTAAAAGCCGTATAGGTAACCACTTTGCCGCCAATGCCTTGTAACATATTGCCGTTGGCATCGTAGCTCAGCCTTTCATCAACGGTGCTGCTAGTGCTACCCGCATGGGCGGCAAGACAAACCGAATCATCCAAATTGACTCCATTAGCACTGTTGCAATCCGCAGCCATCATCTGAAAACTATTCAAAGCAGATAACCCGACTAAATTTCGTGCTAGTAACGCTACGTCTAAACCATTAATTCGACCATCGCCACTAATATCACCTGCTAGGGTACCCGTATTCGACCGTTTAATTTCAGTCACCGCATGCGGTCGTGTACTACTGTATAAGTAAGTACCCAATTCGCTATTAAAGGTTATATTGCCTAATGCGTCGTATTGATATTGTGTCGTTTGTCGACCATCACGCAATACGGTAGATACACGGTTAAGCGCATCGTAGGTAAAACTTTCAATGCTGCTATTTTGCGTCGTTCCATTGCCGTGCGTAATAATTCGGTTGCGATCTGTTCGACTGACAAGGGTACCAAGGCTATCAAATTCAAACGCTAAATTTTGTACGCCACTGCTGCTACCCACACCGGTACTAATGGACTTTATATAACCCATTGCATCATCATAGGTACGATGTGTAGTGAGACCATTACCCAAGGTCTCACTCGTAATATTACCGCTAGCATCAATCTGCTCTGCAGTCCACAGCGCATCATTGCTGGCGCCATCTTGCACGGCTTTCAAATTGCCGTAACCATCATAAACATTATGGATGGTAAAAGCAGACTGGTTGCCCGCATCTTGTGTAGGATAAGTGACGGCTTTCACACGACTAAATTCATCGTATTCAGTGCTAGTACTGTAGCTAGTACCATCAAAATTAGCAGTAATCAATGAGCTGCGACCAAGATGGTCGTAGCAGAATTTTTTTGTGATGGAACCATCACTGCTGGATTTCAATTTACCAATGCTGCGACAATTGTTAGCCGCATCTGTTGAGGTAAAGTATTCCCATCGACTTATTCTTTCGACACTGCTGGAGCTTGTCTGGCCACGTACATCTTCTCGTTTTCGCAAACGGTTGAGGAGATCGTAATCCATGGTTGTTTCCTGGCCTTTAGCGTCTTGCTGCCAGCGCAAATTGCCAAGTGCATCGCTGGAATAATCCCAAGTCCCCATGTCTGGATCAATCATTTTTGTTTTACGACCGCGATTATCGTACTCCATAATAACGACATTTCCTAAAGGATCGGTAACGGTTTCCAGCTCACCAAAGGGCAAATAGGTGTAACGCGATCTATTATTATGGGCATCAAAAATCCATTCAATTTGATCGGCAAGGTTCATAACCTGGCGTACAGACAGGTTAGTAAATTCACCACCCGTACTGCGTTCGGTAGATATGGTAGTCTGCCGACCTTTGTAGTCAGTTCTCACCACGGAACCATCCGGATTGATTCGACTTTTAACACGACTCAACTTGTCAAAAGTAGTGGTCGTCCAATATTTACTGGTGGCATCAGCAAAGTATGGGCGAGAATTACGCCAGGGACGGCCTACTGCGTCGTATTCCACATCATAATACATCACAACACCATCGAGTCCCGAAGTACCTCCGCCTAATTGGCGAGAGAACTTATCCATGTAAACCGTGGTTTGGGCACCATCACTACGTGAGGTAGTCACTTGATATACTGCATGAGTTGGACAAGCGGTGTTACCATCGCACCAGTCGTAGGTCCAGTGGGTTGTGCTCCCGTCAGGAAGGGTTTCACTGTTACGACGACCAAAGGCGTCGTAAGTCCACGATGAGCTTAACCCATTAGGCCCTGTTTGACTGACCAGTTTGCCCCATAGCGCATCATAGACTTTTGTTTCAGACTGAGTAATGGCACCTTCCACCGGCACAGTTGTGGTCACTTTCGGACGCAAGTTGTTGCCATAATCAAAATAATTACTCGTCATGCGCGTAGGCACTTGGTGAGTCGCACTCGCCGAGCCATTAATAGAAACAGAGTTCTGATTGCCATAAGCGTCATAAGTGTATGACGTTTTTAGATATAAATCGGGATTACTAGGTTCGTCTTCTGCCCATTGCAACATGCCAGCATTAGGATGGCCCGAGGGATAATAACCATAAGCTGTGCTACGCGTTTGAGAATTTTCACCTTCGTATGAGGTAACACTGGCGCTCGTTAACCTACCTAAATGCCAGTTAGTTGTGTCATTAATATACGCATTCGCCGTCGTTTGGCGATAGGCTACTGCTACATCTTGTGGGCTTTCTTGAGTATCGATAATAATGCTTACTGTATTACCATAATCATCCATCTCGCTTGTTGTGCTGACGTATTTTAGCGGCAAGCCATCAATATCTATCGTTTCAGAGGTGCTGCTTTGCAAATAAACGGAATAATACGGGGAATGCTCTGCGACACTCTTAACCCTATAATCATTGTTACTCTCGCTGATAACGGCCTTTTTACCCAAAATACCATCCGGATAGCTGATCGTGATCTTTTTCGGCAACCTTATAAAAGGGAAGGCATTATATTTTTCATTATAAGTAACATTATCATAGCTCGTTGTCGTTGCTTGCTGAGTTTGCATATCGATGATCGTGCGTGAAGCAAAGCCCAACCAGCCACGCCCCAGGCTGTGAATACGGGCATCGGTATACTTATGAAGATACTCTGCAATACCTCCGATACCATTGCTAACTTTATGTTCACTCACTACCAGCGAAGGAGCGCTAACACAAGAAATCGGATACTGACAGCCCACCTGACCTTTGCGATAAACCGTTGGGTCGGTGAGCGGTTTATAATTGATATACGTGCTCACCCCCAAGCCAGTGGTAATGCCGTTAACCAAGTGGCGTTCTATATTGGAGGTAACGATGCCTTCAGTAGAGACGATATCAAGCTTAGCATTATCGTCGAGGTCAATAACTAGTGTCCCAGTATTTTTGCCATTCTGCACCATATCATATGGTGAACTATATTTATTATTTTGCTGCCAGTCAGTGCCAGTATTCAAATATGCTTCTCGTGACCCACCCGAACGCTGGGATAATATATCAACTAAACCATCTGAATTGACATCTTGGAATATAGTATCAACATATTGAATGTTCTCGCCAATTTTTAAAGCTATTGGCTGTGGTGGGATATAAGCCTCATTTTGAATCCAACCATCTCCAGTATTCAAATAAGCACGCTGATGGGAAGCCGCAGCAGCTTTAGCCATAGATTTAGCATTTAGTTTCGCTAATGCTTTAGCTAAAAGACCACCGGAACTACTAAGAAGTAATGGTGTGTGCTCGATATGACGATGCTGAACAATATCAACCAGACCATCACCATTGACATCAGCAAATCGCACACCTGCTTCGCCATAATCATCAGTCCCAAGATTTACCGGAAACTGATAATTGGTAGCGAGGGACGTCTCCCATCCAGAGTACGTTTTTAAATAAACACCGTTAGTATTGTTATCGTAAAACAATAAATCATTAAGACCATCGCCATTAACATCAATAAACTGTACCGTTCTGCGTGGTGTCGGAGATAAAGACCTATACCTTTGATTATTATTTTCACCTGGATATCTATCAATCACTTCAAACAAAGGCCAATCATCTGCCTGATTTTCTGACCACCCCGTTGAGGATCCAAAATATGCACCCTGATCGCCAATAGTGGTCGCCACTGAACCACACGTCCTCTTATTCGAACGGAAAAGACCGCCATATTTAATTTTACACGTTTGAAGTTGATTTCTATTTTTATAAACAAAATCAACCATGCCATCGCCATTTAAATCGGCAAAATAGGCAACTCTCCCCCAGTTGTCGAAACGTCCCAGCGGATACGTCAGTTTGAATTTTCCTGATCTATCCTTAACCCAAGCAGAGCCATTATTCAAATAAGAAACAGCGCTAAATTTAGAATCAGTTTCCTGGCGAGCATAAATAAAATCAACTAAACCATCACCATTGATATCGATAATTTCAGCCCCCGGATGGGTCTTATCATCTCTTGCCAAAGGATAAGGCGGATGAAAGGAGGGAGAAGACACCCAGGTATTGTTTTTATAGAGATATGCGCCCACTTCAGCAGCTGTATTTGCATTTATCCAACGATAGTAAACGACATCTTTAACACCATCGCCATCTAGATCAATAAAACGTACACCCCTAAACTTATCATCACCATCAGTAAGCAGCACGCCCGCTGGAAGAGCCGCGTTATCTGCATTTAACCATGCGGTTGACTGACTACTATTTTGATCACTACTCCAAGCGATTTTCGTTGCCGGTAGGCATTGCTGTGGATCAGCGCCACACTCTGTCACAGTGCTTAAACGACTTTGATTAGAATCATCCACGGGCTTATAGGCAAGCACATACTCGCGTGCTAGCGTAGACTCAACGCCTACCCTAATTTTTACTAAACGTTTCAAGGTTTGCACCTTACCGCCGTTCTGATACCCGATGATGGGGTCAGGGCGTGTTTCACTTCCGGCTATAGAATAACTAAAACCAATTTTCCCACCGCCAGAATAAGTAATTTCATTAGGATAGTACTCCCGATTGTAACCAATTGTACTTGCTGTGCTTGTTGTAAGGTTTTTGTCTCCAACAAACTGATAATTGAAGTTGATCACGTTACCTGCATTATCAGTAATGCGGCTAATCGCCCAGATATGCACAACCTCTTTGCCATGCGGTGCAAAACGACTATTAAATTGTCCATTAACATTTGCAGTAACATCACCGAACTGCATACGCAAACCATCTTTGGTCAATACTTCAAATGATTCGGGACCATTATCACGAAAACCTTTAGAGATGATTTTGACAAAACTATCTTGTTCAGTTCGGTATTCAGCATTGTTTTTTCCATAAGAGCCTGCAACGACAACGAGACGTTGGCCATCCAAGCAAAACTGATCCCCTGCATCCAGCTTCACGTTACGGATTTGGCCGTCTTGGGCCAAATTCTGCGAACAGCGGGTCATGGTAGAAAAGCCCGACAATCGCCACCCTACGCCGAGCAAACCGTTTCTTGTCTGGCTGCTGTATGCCAATGAAATAGCCGGTTTAATGCCGGCTATACCGACAGGTACTTTGATGGGAATCACATAGGATGCCGCACCATTCGAGGTGACTGA
>QIJH01000086.1 GCA_003232725.1 Chromatiaceae bacterium
CTTATGTTCGTCTCAATCTTTCTTACCTGACGAAAGTACTCCCGCCTTTTCCCATGACGCTAACCACAACCGCTCTTAACGAATACAGCTCAGGGTGGTTTGGTATCTCCGCCTGATCGGCGACACCGAGGGGCCTGCCCTCATCACTAGTACAGCATGGCATTAATGTGAGTTTACACGTGTAAATGACCATTTTTTAACGCTGAACTGGTGGAGTTCATGGGTTAGCTGAGTAGTTACTGATTATGTTCCTTTGCCAACCTTTGAATGAGTGAAACAAGCTCCTTTATTTTTTGCTCCTGAATGGCACCATACTCATAAAATCTGATAACGCCACTCTTATCTATCAAAATAAAATTACTCTCATCCCGTTGTACATTATAACTTTCTGCCATTTTTCCGTCCCAGTCTCCATATATCGTGATCCCTTCCTCTTGCGATTTATCCCTGAAATTACTCCGCCATACTGGCCTGGTAAATATATTCGCTTTAGTTGCGTCCACAATCGCTAAACGACGAATATTAACTAGATTTTCATCGTTTGCAAATAGCGAGTTAAGCGCTTTTTTTGCGCTTCTATTTTTTTCTAGAACATCTCTCGTCTCATATATTAGCAAGATGACGTTACTTTTTATTTGCTCGAGAGTGATTTCCTCTTCAGCCCCCGATTCCAGTTTAAATTCTGGTGCCATTTTATTTAGCATACTAAGCTTCGTGTTGGCGTATAAGGGGCTAACCAGCAGCAAGCTGACTAGCAGAAAAAAACAGATTTTCACATAATAGCCTGACATAAAGGTTCCGCCTAATAACCTCATAATTATAACCCTCGCTTTAACGTGTTCTTATTGAACACAGAATTATCCACCACTACCCCATAATCAACATTATCGAATGTAAACACAGTTTTATGATTTGATTTGTGATTCTCTACCCTCATTTTGTGCGTAGTCCAAATACCCTGAATCTTTCGAATATCATCCATGCGTATTGTTTTTAATAAATTTCCATTAAGATCCCAATATATGGATTTTCTGATCATCCAAATATCCTTATCTACCCACGACAACATTTTACTGAAGCCAATCTCCTTCGCAACCTCATTACTCACAGGCGTTGATTCAACCACATAACAATCAACAGCAGGATTGCCATCGAGTATTTCTTCTCTCAAGGTCACACGCGTATAATCTGAAATATCAACCTTGGTTTCATTTTTTATTTCGTCATAGGTGAAATCCGTTCCCATAAAATAATCGCCGCGAGCCGCTGCAGAAATACGCCTGACTTTCCTCATTGCCGGCAGATATATCCACTGGTCGTCTTCTTTCTCCGCTTCCGGATAGTCAATTGTTAAGAAGCCAGTGCCTTTAACATTTCGTGGTGATTTATAAAATAGTACGGTACGTTTTTCTTTACCAAAATACTTTCTATAACCGTTTGTAAGACGCTCTCGAATTTTTCCATTATGGTCTATCATCTGCATTTTTAATGTTCTATAAACAGAGATTCCTTCGTCACGTTCATTAATTTTTTTTGCAATCCATATTCCTTCCGGTAAGGTGCCTGAGCCAACACTGTTATCAGCAAAGCTCTTATTCAATGTCACCATCAACAAGGCTGTCAGTGCAACAACTGTGGCTCTTTTAAAGGAAAAAAAGGACTGGTTTTTAGACTTACCTTTCATTGAATAATCCCGCTTCAATTATGATTAGTTGTTAAGCATCCGTTGCGACCAATTTTTTTGGCTTTTCCTCTGCACTTAAAAACTTTGGTCGGAACACCTTTGCCATTGCCGGTATGATTAGCATTGCTGCCACAAAACTCGTTAAAACTGCCACTGCGACTAATATACCAAAGCGATTTAAAGGGGGAACTTCGCTAACCATAAGTGCTCCAAAACCTAAAAATAGCGCCACAAAATTGAAAAATAGCGCCCGCCCTGTATGGCTAAAAAGCTTTAAAAATGCCTGCTCAAAAGAAAGCTGCTGATCTTGCAGCAGGATCTTTAGTCGATCCACAATATGAATCCCGAAGTCCACCCCCACTCCCACTGCAATTGCTGCAAACATTGAGGTGCCAACCCCTAACCATATTCCACTCATGGCCATCACAGCATATACAAGCAACACTGACAAACCAACCGGCAACACCGTATATAAACCGGCAACAGTCGAACGAAAACTAACTGACGCAATCACCCAAATTGCAAATAGAGCAAGAGCCAAACCCTGGAAATGACTGGCTGCTAACTCACTGATCCATTCATTATTCACGGTTACCTGTCCACTCATCGTTGCCTTTAATTCAGAGTTAGACTCAAACTCAGTGGTAATATAACGTTTGATTTTCTCCACCACCTCTTTGTTATCACTGTAATAACCTGTATTTAGATTTGCACGTACCACTGCAACACGATAATCGTAATCGACTTTATCATTGAATTCGGTTGGGCTCCCGGAAGCAGAATAGAGCAAGAAATATTGAGCGATGAGATCGCTGTTATTTGGAATGACATAAGCACTCTCATCACCCCCATTGATGGACTTATTCATCTGTTTTATATAGTCCACAATCGATGTTGACCCTTGTATATTAGCCGATGATTCCAGGAATTCCTGCAACAACGCAATATTTTCTAAAGCCGATGGCTCCAGCAAACCATCAATCTCAGGAGCCTCAACGACAATATCGAGATAGTATGTGCCATCCATTTTCGCATTGATTGCAGTATCAGCAATATAGATAGGTTCTTTCTCTTTGAAATTGCTAATCCATGCTTCATCGACCTTTAAAAAGAGGGCAGCTCCCACAGCCAGCACTGTAAAAGAGGCCGCAACACCCAGGATTAAGGCAGACTTTCTAGCGACAAATATCCCTAATGACGCCAGCCTTCTGCTCATCCAGTCGCTACCAGCAGAATTATTCTCGCTTAATTTAGTAGATGCTCTCTTGCGCCGAGGCTGTAGAATCATTAGTCCTGCAGGGAAAACAAATAGAGAATAGAACAATGCCGCCGCCACACCAATCGCGCAGTAGAGGCCAATGGCTTCCATTGGTGGCATTAGCGATGAAAAATAGATCCCAAGGAATCCCGCAATAGTTGTTAATGATGTAAATGTGACCGGGCGCCACATATTCAGCATGGTATCAACTACCAGGCGTTGCTGAGTGGCGGCAGGATTTTTTTCTTGCTCCTGATAGTATTGCCCCATTATGTGAATGGAGTCCGCAACGGCAATTGCAACGAGAGCTACGGGTAGCGCATTACTGATGACATAAAATGGTACACCCATACCTACCATCGTTCCAAGCGCAACGGCAACCGTACCAAGCAGTATAAGAGTCGATAGCATGACAAATCGCCATGACAGATACGCTAAGAAAATGACTAATGTCACCAAAACCCCGGTTACGGGGAAAAGTACCATCGCATCTTTGTCAATGTAAGAGCTTAAGTACCCTGAAACGGCCCCAGGACCCGCAACATGAATCGTTTCGCCTGCATTTATGGGTGCCCTATCTACTAATCGCATCAGCCCTTCATATATATCATCTGCATTTTTTTCGTCTATTACCTCCGCAATAATTAAGGTAGCCGAGGCATCTTTAGCAACAAGGTTCCCTACGTATAGCGGTAAATCCATCACATTTTCTCGAATGCTGTCCACTTCATCGAGGCTCAACGGATGGTGATCAAAAAAACTTTCAATCAGCATTCCATCATCTGATGCCACGATATTATCTTCTGTCGCAAGGCTCGTGATCGTTTCAGGATCAATGCCTGGCATTGCTGCCACTTCATCAGTAAGCCAGCTCACCAATTGTAATGTGTCAGGGTTAAATACGCCCGTGGCCGATTCTCGAAATACAGCGATCACCATTGGGTCTTTAAGACCAAACTGCTCTTTAATCTTGTTACGGTAAATGAGGGTAGGTTCATCGGGGGATAAAAATGACTCCGCACTCGTATCTTTCGTAATTCCGGGAATAAAGCTACCAGTGGCTATAATAACCGCGATACCAATAAGTATCATCAAGCGCGGAAAAGCAGTCACCGTAAGAAATATTTTTTCAAGAATACTATGCCAATAATTACTCATGAATAAAGCCCTATATGATATTAAAATATTGGTGTAATCAGGTTTCAATCAAGCGAAAAATAATCAATGCCACCTGCTCTACTGTCGCACCACTCATGATATCAAGGATGGGCATGACACAGCCATACTTCTCTCCCATTATCCCTGCCAGTTCAACTGCCATCAAAGAGTTTACGCCAATATCTATTATTCTTGTGTGATTAGAAATCGTATCGTATGAGATTTTCAAAAGCAGGGAAAGCTCTTTCTTTACGATGTCCAAAAAGAATTCTCTTTTCTCATCTTCGCTTAGTTCAATGATTTTTTCTAGCGTTGCCATCAATGCATCAGAACCAATGCCTCTCGCATCACTCATCAGGTTTTCAAAGAACGGGGGAATTGAGTCTATCGCTAGTACTGCCACCCATTTCGACCAGTCTAAATGAAAATATCCAATCTGGGGTGGGGACGTTTGGTGAATAAATTTCAAAAATCTATTTACATCGCTTGGTTTGATTCCTTTAAATCCTGCATTTTCAAAAAACTCTTTAACATCTTCTCTTTCCGAAACAACCCCAGAATCCGAGATCACACCTAAATTAATGGTCGTTGCCGGCAAGTTTAACGCTCTACGATAATGTGAAAATATGTCTAAAAAATAGTTTGCAGCCACATAATTAGCCTGCCCTAGATTGCCTATCAATGCTGAGACGGAAGAGAAGCAAAAAAAATAATCCAGCGGGTCATGCAAACTTAAAAAATGTAAATTCCAAGCCCCTTTCACCTTGGGTGACAAAACTTTATCCATTCTATCTGGCGTTAACGCTTGAATAAAACCATCATCCAAAACCATTGCGCCATGGAAAATACCACGTAAGGGCGGCAGGTTCTTTTTTACCTTGTCCCATTTGCTAAATAGCTCCTGCTTATTCGCAATATCAAGCGCTAATACTTCAACGTGGCACCCTTTTTCCTTTATTTTATCAACTGCATCTATCGCGTGCTGACTAGTCAGCCCGCTCAAACTTAGCAGTACGAGATTCTTTGCGCCTTGAGTGGCCGCCCATTTCGCAATTTCCAATCCAAGCCCTCTTGTTCCTCCTGTGATTAAATATGTAGCATTTTCTCTAAACAAAGTTTTTTCTTTATGCGGAACGATCGTCTTTACATTATCAGATTCCGAAAAACTTAACACTCCTGCATCAATAGCGATATTGTGGGTGAGCGCATTGAATATTTCCGGAATATCATCACAAGTGTAGCGCCTAGGCTGAGTCACCTCGATAAAATCCGTGGGCAATGTTCTTGATACAGACTTCGCTAGTGCTAGCTCCTTTTCCGCTCCATTTTTTCTCAGCCCACTAATTCCTGCCGATACAATGCGAATATTTCGCAGCATAAGCTTCGCCCATAATAGACCATTATAGCTAGAATTGTTGCTGCTAAATTCATTCAATCCAATATACATTCCGAATGGCTTGACCTGTAAACTTATTGAATAATTATTAAAATCACTGCCCGAACAGTTGATAACAACGTCATATTCTTTCTGCATTGCATTGAATCCTGCCGGTAAGTCTACCTGGTCAAATATTAAACCTTTTGACGACAATAAATTCGCTAATAACTTAACTTGCGGACACTCCCTACCCAATAGAAGTATCTCATTTTCTTTACTCTCATCTAAAATGTTAAGCGCACTGACAGCGGGTAGAAGTAACGATAGCGGCGCCCAGTTCGACAATGAATTGCATTTCATTATCCACTTTGTATTTGTCACGCAATAGGTACTTAGCTCCTTATCAAAACCAATAAAACTGACCTTGTCCCCTATTTTATGATGGCCATTTTCTAAACCACCAATTTCCACTATTTCACCCCAGCCTTCCCAGTTAGTTTTTCCTTGAGCAAGGTCAAAGCTAGCAGCAAGGATTTCTGAAATAAAGTAAGAATGCACCTTGATTTTCACCTCATCTGTATCAATATCGTAGGACAGGTTTTCTATGAATATTGAATTTTTTGGTGAATACGCGATATTAGATTCCAACGCCCTTTCAGTGACTAACGATTTTGGTTGTAAAGATTCCTCAGAAACACGCTGTAGTCGGTTCACATAGCGACGACTATTACGATAGGCCACTTCTGGCTCTGAATCGCTCAACAAAAATTCATCCAGTAACACCTGAGTGTTGTCGAGTGATATACGGTCAAAATCGACGCATTTACACCACTTTGTAGCGATTTCATTCGGCAACACACGCAAGAAGCCCCACAGGGTAGACAGGCCAATGCCTTCACATTTATCCGATTCAACAACAAAATTAACATTATCGACTGCTAGTCCTATTTTAAAGGGTCGTCGAATAATTTCTTCTCTAGGAAGGGTAAAGAGAGAGTTCAACAAGATATCACCATTTTCATAATGTTCAATTGCCACCCCTTCACAAGCGAGATGCCAAACATATATAAGGCTTGAGAATTGAAAATCGCCAAGAGACTGCCACAAGCGATCCCAATGGGATCGGTCACGAGGATTTAGAAAATATATTTGAGTATCGTCACGCCCCTCTTCGAAGCCGTCACTCCAATAGACGAGAATACATTCCTCATCTGCTGATTGCCATGCCTGTGCAATAGCTGTCTGGTCTTCTCTTAAAAACAGTATTGTTCTTTTTGCCACATCTCCCACAGGACCCAACTCTGTCTCCTCCCACTGCGGCAGATAAAGACAATCACTATACTCGTGCGGCATCGTCTCAAGTGCAGGCACCTCGCGGCACACGACATCGCGCACCTCTACCAGCAATTTTCCCTGAGGGCTAATGATCTTAAAAGATGCCCTGAGTTCTCTTTCCGTCTGGCTCGTCACCCTTAGGTGGCACCAGAATTCGCTTGACGGGCTTGCGTAAATAACTAACTGCTCTATCGCTATCGGTAGATAGGGTCTTTTTGAATCCAGTCGAACACTTGCCAACGTTTGGAAACACGCATCTAACTGGCATGGGTGCAGGCTATAGGTGTCATCTAACAGGCTCTCTGTCGTGTGAATTCGCACCAATACCTCGTCATCTCCCAGGTACATTTCGTCTATGCCCTGAAATGTCTCGCCGTAGGCCAGTCCCACCTCAGCAAGCATCTGATAAAACTCGCGAACATCCTGGCTTTTACCACAAACCTTCTTGATTTCATCTAAATCAATATGGCCTTCATTATCGACATGATCAAGTGACTGCAATATTCCACCCGCGTGAAAATTCCACGTATGTTTCGATTGATCATTCTGGCTAAATATCGCAAAGCGCCCGCTATCCGGGTAATAGTGCGTCTGCATTTTTTGCGCATCGTGCTCTCTCAGAATCAGCGGGTTTTTAAACTGAATGTCTTGCAACATACAGGCAGTGCTTCCAAATATTTTCTTACCAAGCAACAATCCAACTTCAATGTAGCCAGCTCCTGGGTTTAAAATGTAGTTTTCTACTACATGGTCTTTTAGCCACGGAAAATAATTTAAATTAAAATCGACCTCCCATGCTGGATGTGGCAGACGTAAGTCTAAAGCAAATATCGGGTGCTCATCATTTCCCGTCCGTTCTTCTCGTGCATAAATACCCTCTAACCAACAAAACTCCTTTTGCCACGGATACCGGGGAAGGTCTGTTAAATTACCGCTAGAATTTCGGAAAATTCCCCAGTCAATATCACACCCTGCGCAATACAATCTGCCAATGGTTCTAAGAAGATTCTCTTGCTCTGGCTCTTGCCTGACCAGGGAACTAAAAATTTCTCCCCGTGTATGATTTTCCTGCAAACACTGCTTTATCGATGTCGCTAAAACTGGATGTGGACCAATTTCTACAAACAAGCGAGCGCCATCACTCGTTAACGCGGAGACTGCATCAGCGAACATCACTGGCTGGCGAACATTACGCCACCAGTAGTCGGCATCAAACAATATTCCGCTCTCCCGTCTGCCGGTTACGCTTGAATAAAGTGGTTTTGACTCTGTACGCGGTTTTATACCACTTAACGACTCCAATAACTCCTCTTTTAGGCTATCCATTATGGCGCTATGAAAGCCAGTTTTAACACGCAATGGCCTGTGAAATATTCCTTGTTCTTCTAATCTCACCGATACCTCTTCAATCGCATCACTCGTTCCCGATAGCGTGACCGCTTCCGGACTATTTTTGGCGGCAATACAGAGCTTGCTACCAAAAGGCTCTAAAAACGGCTCGATCTCGACCTCATTTAATGCGACCGCCAACATACCACCTTGTCCATCCGTCGATTGCTGTAGCCTACCCCGATGGTAGATCGTTTTTAGTGCATCCTCTAAAGTTAAGACCCCAGCGGCGTGGGCAGCGGCTACTTCACCTAAACTATGACCCACAATAAAATCTGGTTGAATACCAAGGGACTTCCAGTACTGAGTCAGTGCGTATTGTATTGCGAAATTTGCTGGTTGCGTAATATTGGTATCAGAAATCTTTGACTCATCTTCCGAGCGCGACAACTCTTCAATTAATGACCAACCCGATATTGGTTGAAATATTTGATCGCACTCTTCAACTGCCGAGCGAAATATCACCTCCCTTTCAAATAACTCTCTGCCCATAGCCCACCATTGCGGCCCCATACCGGTATAGACGAATGCCAGTTTTGAGTCATCTTCTAGCTCACCCGTAATAATGTCAGGCGACATCCCATCCTTTGAAAATTCTCTAAGTTTATCTACAAGCTCATGTTTTGATTCCGCTAATACTGCAAGCCTCTTTGAGTAATGGGTACGCCTGTAACAGAGAGTAAAATAGATATCATTAAAATCATCCCCTGATTCGATTCTATCGGCTAGTTGCGCGGCTAATTCCTTTAGCGCTGCATCACTACGCGCGGACAAGGGTAATAATATTTTATCCAACATCACCCGATTACGATGCGCAGGAGAAAAGCGTTCTTCTGATTCTAATTGAGTGGGTGCATTGCGCTGATAGGACTCCACAACAACATGCGCATTCGTCCCACCAAAACCAAAAGAGTTAATACTCGCACGACGCACTTCACAGTCTGGCCACAGTTCATTTGTAACCGGTACTTTAAGCGCAATCTGATTAAAATCGACCTCTTCATTACCGTTTTCAAAGTGCAAGTTTTGCGGAATAATACCTTTGTTCACAGAAAGAGTTGTTTTAATTAAACCCGCTATACCACTAGCGGCTTCCAGATGTCCAATATGAGACTTTACTGAGCCCACAAATCTCTTTTCAGATGACCTAACCGAGTCACTGTCATTTGATTGCTCATTATTCGATTTCAGCAATGCGTCTAATACCGCCAATTCAGTCGAATCACCAGCGCGTGTTCCAGTACCATGCGCCTCAAAATACTGAACATCAGCAGGAGTAATTCCTGCTTCCTTATAAACCCTCTCTATCAGGACTCTTTGTGACTCAGGATTTGGCAAAGTAATTCCGGGGGTGCGTCCATCCTGATTAACCCCTGTGTGCTTAATTACCGCATATATTTTGTCTCCATCTGCCTCCGCTTCACTTAAACGTTTTAGATATACAATTCCGGCCCCTTCCCCACGACCATATCCGTCACCACGGCTATCAAAACTCATGGAACGACCATGCGTGGAAAGAAAACGACCTTTCGCCAGGGTTATAGCCGTAACGGGGTTCAACATTAAATTAACCCCGCCTGCTATAGCTAAATTACATTCACCGCTCCAAAGACTATTACAAGCGTAATGCGTCGCCACCAGCGATGATGAACACGCTGTATCCATCGAAACGCTCGGCCCTTTTAAATTCAAATTATATGAAAGCCTATTTGATAGCAGCGTGCATGAGACCGCTGTAGCAGAGCTAGTGACAATCTCATGTCGGTTCAGATAGTGCATATGAATCAAGATATGATCCATAAAGAAACCGCCCATAAAAACTCCAGCATCACTACCAGAAAGTGCCTCTAGCGATATGCCTGCATCATCGGCTGCCTCAATGACTAACTCCAGACAGATTCGTTGTTGCGGATCTAATATTTGTGCTTCCCTTATAGATAAACCGAAAAACAATGCGTCAAACTGCTTAATATCTGTTTCAAGGAAACCACCCTCTCGCATATACGTCTTTCCTGGTTTATCAGGATCCGGGTCATAAAACTTTCTTACATCCCAACGCTCTTTGGGTATCGGCACGATAGTATCTTTACCATCAATCAGGTTTTGCCAGAATTCACCAGGACTGTTTCCACCACCGGGAAACCGACAGGACATCCCTATTATTGCGATCGGTTCTTTAGCCGAGTTCATGTTAAAGACTCCCTGCTTGGTAATTTACTTCATTAAGTCCCCGCCAACACCCATGAAATGTGAGCGGTATCTCATTATTAATATTTACTAGAGCAATCGGACCATCTTCAATATGCCCACCTTGTAAAATTGCTACTGAATATTTATTAGCTCTCCCATCGTAAATCAGCGACATTAAATAACCCTCGGCTTCCTTTTTACCAAAACCGATTCCTCTCTGTCTCGGTGCAATAATGGGTTCTGAGCAATAGACTCCCTCCCCAAAACAGTATTCTTGTGAACTGCCAGTGGCTAGATTCGCTTGCACCAGCGTGTTCCAGAACGGTTTATCAACACTGCCTTTTACCATAAAAACGAACTGGCTTTTGCATCCGACTCGATCCGGGTGCAGCGTCGGAAATTCATAGTTACCATCTAATAAAATTTCATCTTTTATGGTGCGGGCTTTGAGATTAATTCGGTACTGCCTAACCCTTCCTGGCGTGTAAGGGCCTTGTGCATTCCCGGTTAGCACTCTTTTATACATCGGGTTCTCACCTAATATGTGATCCGGAGAGTCGTGACCAACAAAACTCAACACTAGTTCTTCATCTGAAGTCTCCCAACCATTGACTGCATGAAGCCACCATTGAGTGTCTGCCTCAACATATATCGGCTTATCACATCCAGATTTGTGATACACAGCGATCAGATTACCCTCATTACTACGCCAATCAAGCGACTCCAGAAAAGATTGTCTTCCTGATAAGACCGGTTTCATATTCGAGAATGCGGGGTGCAGAGACATGACAATATAGTTCTCTGTTGTAAAGAAATCATGAACATAGACAGCCCGAGGTAGTTTTTCACAAAAACTATTAAGGCACTTTCCGGCCCCATCAAGAATGGTGAAATAGACCAGCGGCTCTTTATCGTGCTTGAGCCCAAAATGAATCCACTGGTTCTGAAATGTGTGGATTTTTGAATGGGCTGCAAAACTGACCCCAACGTCCGATACACCTAACTTAGTTGGTGTGATCGTCTCCAGAGTTTCAGGATCGAGCTCATATGGGGTAAAAGACTCATCGAAGGCAAATAGCTTCCCATGATGATAAACAGCAGAAATGAAGGCCTGGCTTTCATACTTTGGTTTTTGCAATGAGTCAAACTCATCAGCGGGTGCCTTAAAAGTCCAGGTGTCGTACAAAAATTTTTTAAGATTTGATTCTTCTATAAATTTCTTGGTGCGAACAAAACAGCTTCTATAATGCAAACGACCTTGACTAAAGCTAAGTGAGTGAACCATTCCATCACCATCAACATAATAGGGTTTACTAATACCATCACGCTCAAAAACCGCAGGACCATTCCGGTATAACACTCCATTAAGATCCATTGGAATCGAACCATCTACATCGATCATTGAATTACATTCGCGTGGGTTCGCCTTTACCCATCCACTGTAGTCTGCTGCTACTTCCATTATTGATAAAACTCCATTGATCAAAACAGCCCCTCATCGACACGTATCACTACGAGGAGCTGTTAACACAGTATAAAAACTAACTATATGAGACCTTTGCACGAGTCTATTTTCCGCTCCAGCTACGTTATAAATGATCTCAAAACAGTCATTTACTGCGTGTAAACTTCGGTTTTTCGATCATTTATACCTTGCTGGAACGAAAACCAGTTCTCGTGAAAAGGTCTCTATATAAATACTAACGTAAGAAAATACTAGTCCATGCCATACGCCATCAAAGCACTTTTAAAGAAACGATGCTTTTGTTGCCATGAAATAATACCTGCGTGATTGAGATCCCTCAGCGATCTTTTAACACAGTGCTTATATCTATGTTTGCCCATACTGATATCTGTATAACTACAGGGTATCTCTGGAAATGTAATCGATTCACCCGCTTTAACATTGAACAACTTGTTCTTTACACCACCTGGCCACAAGATATCAACTGTTCCCTGCTCCGATGAACCTAATCCAAACCCCAATTCAAGTGCATGCGCAGATGTGTGGCTTGCACCGCTTAAGACAGGAGACATCACTGGCTTACCATTAGCAGGAGTAACGGTTACAACCGCACCAATACCATCACGGTTAACTTGCCCACGCCTTGTTAGATCAACTGATCCAACGGTATTGACTTTAAGCCAATGGTTAGTGTTACCGCTATTGATTTTAACGGACAATGTGCCGTCATTCGGCTCTACACGATTCCATACAAAACCTTCGAATGGATCCAGCGGATTAATAGGCGTAAATGTCGGCCAGAATTTCGCAATGCCGTCAAACTGTCCACCAAGCGCTGGATAATCGGCAAGTGGCATAAAGTCAGGCCAGTTTTGGTTCGATACATCAATGATGTCCATAAAACCATCATTATTCAGATCTCCGATGGCTATGCCCTGAACATTTCGTCGCAAATGGTAATCTGAAGATGGTAAGGCAGTTCCATCCCGATTAAAGCTGGCATCACCCTGATTATTGAGTATTGCACCAGGATTCGAAGCAATAAAAGCCCCCATATCCAGGCCACCTGCGAAAACGATATCAAGATCACCATCATTATCGTAATCGTTACTACTCGCTCCCCAGCCAAAAGGTGTCGTTCTTAGATCACCTAAGTCGGACATTTCAAAGGAGCCATCACCGCTTCCTAAAAACCACGTAGACGACCATTTTCCACCGCCAACCATCGGGCCCATTAGAGCAATAAGATAATCACCTGCGTTTGTTGCAAAAAAGTCCATATTTCCATCACTATTGTAGTCACCGAAACTAAGCCCCATCCACGCCCCAAACTGATTGCCACCGCGCTCATCTGTCACATCGGTGAAATTACCATGGCCATCATTTTCATAAATTCTTACGTAACCTATATCCATACCACCAAATGATTCAGGCGGCTTGGGCCCCTGGTCGTCGGCACTGAATAAATCAAGGTCACCATCTAAATCATAATCAACTAATGCGACAGCCCAGGAAATGATTGAAACATTTTGTATGCCGGATGTTTTGCTCACATCTGTAAAAACATTGTCACCCGTGTTTAACATCAGTTGGTTAGGAATCATTAGATCGGAAAACTCAAAGAGTCGTAATGCAAAGCGATTGTCCCAGCGGTCATATGAATTTGCGATAGCAAGATCCAATAACCCGTCCCCATCTATATCACCAAAGGAACATGAAGAGGGATACTGATCGCCAATATTGAGATGACTCTTTTTCGACTCGTCGGTAAAAGAGCCATCTCCATTATTTTCAAAAAACCGACTGTATGGAATACCCAAAACATACAGATCCTGATCCCCATCATTATCTGTATCAGCAAAACAGACACCCGTTCCCGCGAAACCCGGAACATTCAAGCCTGCCTCATCTGTCACATCTTCAAAGCTCACCGTGAGACTGCCTTGTTCTACGAATTGGTTCTCATACAAAATACCTGAATGCGCTAGACTTGAATCACTGACATAAATGTCCAAATCCCCATCTTTGTCGTAATCAAATATTGCAACACCGGGGTTTCCGCGCGATTTCCCTGGCATAAAATCGCCATCAACAATGTTAAATATCGGCTTCGCTTTTAGTAGATCCAATATTCTGTCTGATGCCGTCTCGTGACTCCTGTATGTCACCCCAGCACCATCATTTTCAGCAATATCAGTGAAGGATACATCGGCATATGCGCTTAAACTAAAAAATGATCCAATCAGTATTATAGATGTATATGAAACAATACCTTGCATACGAACTGAGCAAATTCGACCTATTTTAGTATTATATTTTTTAACTTTAACGGGCATCTTGAACTCCATGTTAGTGATATTAACTTATAAATATATTTGTATCCAATTTGTAATCCCAAGTGATAAAATAAAATCACATTTCGCCTATAGGTTATGAGCCGAGTAGCGGAGGGGAGGCACGTAATGACAGGAATTTGGTGCGGTTGCACTAAATGGTGGGCAAAAAAACACTAAGAATATGCTCATCATGTTCTATCCCTGAATTATTGAGCTGCTGTTATTAATTGTTAAATTTAGGGCAGATACATCCTTTACCTAATAGCCCATGACCATACTTATAACAAGGCTTATATTTAATTGCAACAGATATCATGCCTGTAAATAGTACATTGAGATCTTTGCACGACACCACTATTCAGCAGCCAACATTTTAATTTTTCGTTTTTTGAAGGTTACCCTCCAAAAAAAATGACTTCATAAAGGCATTTAAGGGCACCTCTATTAAGTCATGAACGGGCAGCTTAAATTCCAAATCCGCTACATCAGCGTTGTCAATTTTGGTAATAGTCCCGCTACGGTGTGCCCCTTGGGTATTACCTGCTATTGACGCATTGATGTAACGAATTTTGAATTCAATCTGCTACGCCCAGAATTAATAGAGGTGCCCTTAAGAGGCCTTTGCACGAGAACTGGTTTTCGTGCAAACCATCAATCAGTACTCCTCAGCACCCTCGGCAGGCTCAACCAGAATCAATTCACGGTCAATGCCATCAATACCGGTCACACGAACCTTCGATCCAGCCTCGCAATCAGCGCCACGCAATCGTAGCATTGCACCCTGCATTTCAAGCACACCATTGCCATTTACGATGGGGGTATCCAGGGTGATGACATGCCCGATCAAGCGGTCAACACGCAACACCCTTTTCGGCGCCTCATTTTCAACCGCCTCACCCTCTCCCTTATAGGCGTCCACAATCAAGGTAGTCAACACCGTACCGACAGAAGCGATCGCAAAAAACACGCCCAATTGATACATCACCGGGAACCACGGCTCAAACCAGAGAATGCCGCCTACTACTGTCGAAGCGATCGCCACCCAGGCGGGCTTACTATTGGCAAAGTAAAATGCAAACGAACAAGCCAGCAGCGTAATCGTCCACCAATGCCACTGTTCCAACAAAAAACCACCCATAACTCCCCCTGCTATTAATCTCTGATTTAACGCAAACAGCGTTAAAAAATCAAGAAGACTAGTCTAGCTAGACGCGCCTTCCTTTACCAATAAATTCACCCAAGCCATCACTGCATTCACTAAAAGCGAAGATAACGAGGATTTTTTCCGCCGTTTCATCTAAAATACGCCTCTATTTTTTCGGCTTGGCATCAATTTCCCGGCCAGTTTCAAGGGTACTTTAAACGTGCAAGATTTTCTTCCCGGTCAACGCTGGATTAGTAACGCTGAAATTCAAATGGGACTGGGCACCGTTCTCAATTGCGATCACCGTACTGTCACTATCCTTTTCATGGCCACTGGCGAGACCAGAACCTATGCCAAACTAAGCGCACCGCTCACGCGCGTTATTTTTTCACTCGGCGACAAAATAAAAGCGCATGACGGCTGGACACTTAACGTCTCACAAGTTGAAGAACAGGATGGTTTAATCTTCTACCTCGGCACTGATGAAGTGGGCAATGCACGCGAACTCGCGGAAGGTGGACTGGATAATTTCATCAAACTGAACCGCCCTGCGGAGCGCCTCTTCAGCGGACAGGTTGATAAAAACAAATGGTTTGAGCTGCGCCAGCAAAGCCACATACACGCCAACCGTCAAGCACGCGGCGAACTGCTAGGGCTGACTGGGGTACGCACCAACCTGATACCACACCAGCTTTACATTGCCAATGAAGTGGCCAATCGCTACGCCCCACGTGTGTTACTTGCCGATGAAGTGGGTTTAGGCAAGACGATCGAAGCCGGCATGATCATCCACCAGCAACTACTAACCGAACGTGCTAAACGCGTCTTGATTATCGTACCGGAGAGCCTGATCCATCAGTGGCTAGTCGAAATGCTGCGTCGTTTCAATTTGCACTTTAGTATCTTCGATGAAGCACGTTGCCAGGCGATTGCGGGGTTTCATTCTGAAGATGAAGCACTGCTTGACGCTGAAATCGATGCGCCGATGATTAGCGACAAAAACATCGATACCAACCCGTTCAATAGCGAGCAACTGATACTCTGCAGTCTTGAGTTCCTCGCCGGGCAAACAGACCATTTCCAGCAGGCACTCGCTGCGGAATGGGATCTACTGGTGGTCGATGAGGCCCACCACCTGGAGTGGAGCCCACAACAAGCGAGCATTGAATATCAATGCATTGAACAGCTCGCTGCCATCACCAAAGGGGTGCTGCTACTAACGGCGACCCCAGAACAGCTCGGCAAAGCGAGCCACTTTGCACGCCTGCGCCTGCTTGATCCAGATCGTTTTCCTGATCTAGCACGCTTCATCGATGAAGAGCAGCATTACGCGCCGATTGCAGACGCGGTCTCAGAACTACTGAGCGAGGCGCCTTTAAGCGACAACACCCGCGCGACCCTTGAAGGGACACTGTCCGAAGGCGATAACCAACCACTACTAAATAAGTTAAGCCAATTGGGCGAAGCTAAATCCGATAATGAAAGCGCGGTAAGGAATGAGCTCACCGAACATCTGCTCGACCGCCACGGCACCGGACGCGTCCTGTTCCGTAATACTCGCGCAGCGATCAAAGGTTTTCCCGAACGCCAGGTCACTGGCTATCCGCTACCTCAACCAGAAGCCTATAGCGACTGCCTGCTACAGCTGATGCTCGACCAGGCCGTTGAGACACGCCAGCTACTCTGCCCGGAACTCGCCTACCAGAACATGGCGACCGGACAAAACTGGGTGACAATTGACCCTCGTGTCGAATGGCTCAGTGCAAAACTAAAAGCACTAAAACCCGCCAAGGTGCTGGTAATTGCAGCCGATGCCGGTACCGCAATGGATCTTGCTGACGCACTGCGTAAAAAAGATGGTCTCTACCCCGCACTATTCCACGAACATCTCTCTATTGTCGAACGTGATCGCGCCGCCGCCTACTTTTCAGATCCAGAATATGGCAGCCCCGTTTTAATCTGCTCAGAGATTGGCAGTGAAGGGCGCAACTTTCAGTTTGCCCATCATCTGGTGCTGTTTGATCTACCACTCAATCCTGACCTGTTAGAACAGCGCATCGGACGACTGGACCGTATCGGCCAACAAAATACCATCAAAATCCATGTGCCGCACCTGGAAAAGACAGCGCAGGAAGTGATGTTCCGTTGGTATCACGAAGGGCTGAACGCCTTTGAACAGACTTGCCCTGCGGGGCACAACGTTTTCACCAAACTGATGCCTACATTGATCGAAACGCTCTACCAGGTCAATGCGGATGATGAAAATAACGATGATCTAACCGCGCTAGTGAGCATCACGCAAAAGATTCATACAGAACTAAACGATGCACTGCAAAATGGCCGCGACCAACTACTTGAATACAACTCATGCCGTCCGCTCATCGCAAGCCAACTCAAGAAAGCCGCAAGCGAAAATGAAAACAGCGCGCTGCTATCTGACTATCTCACCCGTGTGTTTGATTGTTACGGCATTGACAGTGAACACCATAGTGACGCATGCCAGATCATTCGCCCAGGCGACCACATGCAAAATAGTAGCTTTCCCGGTCTCCATAGCGAAGGGATGACCATCACTTATGAGCGCGATACCGCACTCACCAATGAAGATGTGCATTACATCACATGGGAACACCCACTCACCACTGGCGCACTGGAAATGTTGCTCAATAACGAACAGGGCAATACCGCAATTGCGGCAATCAAACACCCGTCAATTGATGCCGGCACACTGTTACTAGAGTCTCTTTTTGTTCTGGAGAGTAGCGGCAATAGCGCGCTGCAATCAAACCGTTATCTACCACCAACCTTGATCCGCGTGATGATCGATCCTAAAGGACGTGACTATAGCAACCAGCTCTCTAGTGAAACGTTACAAGAGATACGCGCCAAGGTTGACCGTGAAACAACTCGTAAAATCATCCATGCCTTTGGTAAAAAACTACGCGAGATGGTACCACTTGCCGAACAACAGGCTGAGAAACTGGTGCCCGCCTTTTTGCAGGAGGCACAGACCCGCTCACAAGCTATGCTTAATAGAGAGATCAATCGCCTAAAAGCATTGCAAAAGGTAAACCCTAATGTGCGTGATGATGAGGTGCTGTTTTTTGAGAATCAGTTGAGTGCGTTAACGCAGGCGCTGAAAGATGCACATCTACGGCTTGATGCCGTACGCGTCATCATTAGTACCTAAATTAAAAACAACCAACAGTGGTTAATCCTGAATTCAAGTCATAAGTGCATAACCCGTTAATGTTTTTTCATTAATCCCGGTTAGTTCTTCAAAAACCTCATACGGAGTTTTAAA
>QIJH01000230.1 GCA_003232725.1 Chromatiaceae bacterium
GGGTGCAAGGCGAAAAATGTGAGTTTACACGTGTAAATGATCATTTTTTAACGCTGAACGGGTGGATTTCATGGGTTAGCTGAGTAGTTACTAATATTTAACATCTAAACCCTGCAACTAGAAACATTATTGGCAGAAGATGGTAAATTTATCAAATAGTTAATCGATAGATGAGCCACCACCTTCATGAAAAACCATAGCGGTAAGGCATCCGGTAAATATTCGTTTTAAAAAATAGAGCAATGCCTCAGTGCATGAGGGTTGTGCCGAATAAATAATGGGTAAAAAAACTAAAACCCTTGCTGTTATAGACTGTGCTTACTTTAAAAAATTACGTAGCCAATATCTGAAACGAGATATTAGCCCATCAGTTTGGTTTTTTCTGGCTGCTGTACTGGACTTTTTTTCACTTAGGGTCGTCGACTGGCCAATGGGAGAGCGCTTAACCAGTGAATTAGCACAGAGAGCCGAGCACGGTTAATGCAAGAGCCCCTAAAACAGGGCTGCTGGTGCATTCTGACAGGGGCAAGGAGTACTCCTGTCAAGCATTGTTAGCAAGTCATGAGTTACGGGTAGCATGAGTCTAAAAGGGAATTATTGAGAGTGCAAAGCCTGCTCTCGACTACGATGCGTCGATAAAAAGTTTCTTCTATAGTTTGAAAGTTGATCAAGTTCACCATGATGACTAAGGTCTCTCTGTATATCTGCATCCCATGAATTGTTGGTGAGACGCATAAACCTCACTTACCAGAGAGAAAAAGCTGCAATTTCGTGACACGAAATTGCAGCTTTTGTTCAGAAACGACCTGTTAATGCTATATTAAAAGCGGTTATTTCTCGGTCTTCTCTGCCTTCTGGTTCCAGGTCACTGAAAGAATAGCTCGCTGATATCGCAAAGCTTTCGGTGAAGAAAAATTTGCTGTTTATACCAAATTTGTAACCATCCAGGTCTCCCATGGAAAACCCAAGGTCGGCACCCACACTCAATTCCCGATCCAGATAATATTGCGCTCCTCCATTCAGGAGCAGTGCAGTATCATCTTTAGTCAATTCCTGGCGACTGACTGAGGCATCAAGGCTCACTATGTTTGCGGAGGCTAGAGAAGTCACTCTTTTAAATGATGCACTGATGGAGTTGTAATCACCCTCAACCTCATAACTGCCCTGTACAGTCGTCTTATCATCGAGGTAGTGCCCCAGGCCAATTTCAATACTGTCAGTATCGCCTACTTGAAATCTGGTTTCAGCAAAATAAGCGGTGCCGGGTAACACATAACGGCCACTAAAAGCCGCGCTAGTACTATCTTCCAATGTAGATCTCGAATCTTCATCGATATCGACCAGCCCTATGGAACCCCATGAGGCCTTTTGTAGAAAAGCTAACTCTTGCCAAGGATCATTATTGATGGTCAAGATAGGTTTTAGATAGTAAGTGCCGGAAATTTCCAGCGTGTCTGTGTCTAATGATCCACTCGTGGCAAATTTGATTTCGTCAGATTCTAACATGCCATTGACTTCAAGTTGATAATCGGCAAATGCTGAAGAGCTGGCGAATGAAAGGCAGAGCAAGTATATTCTGGAGGGGTATTTCATATCATTATCCTTAATTAAATTGACTGCCAACGATATAAATCGGGGACATAATAATTTAAATTTTTGGGTTTATCTGTTAATTGTCACACACCGAAATTTTAATAATCAACTTCGATACGTCAATAATGCAGCCGCATCGTACTGCCATCGCGGCATACTATCATAAATTATTAAGCTAATAACAGCGAACGTTTCTGGCGGCAAGTCAAGTCATTAACAGCATCCTGGTCTTGATTGTTTAGTGGTAATAGGAGATTACACACGATTCATATCATGAATCTCACTCCACATGTAAACTGCATCTCTTGCAAGGCTCTCAATAGAGTTATGAATAATAATTGTTAACGGGTTCTGACAGAATCAACTATCAGGCAATGTACTTGGAGCAATGCAATATTGTTTGTTTGAGATCAAATATATTGATAAAAATGGGCTGTAGTTCACGGATATCAGGCAGCGTAAAGAATATAGTTTAACGACTTAGTAAAAATATATTCACACAAATATATCGTGCAACTATCTCAACCTGATTCCGATTACGTAAAATAAAGACCGAAGAGGTCTCCTTAAGAGAAATATGACTCACACCCGCGAATACCAGATAATGTGTTGATAGCCTGGGGACTGGCATATTTGTTTGAGTTTAAATGCGGCACCTACAAATAGTATAAACTGGCTTTCAAAGTTTTTGATGGGGTATTTCCAGTGCTTTGGTTCGATTTGATAATATACTCATAGAGACCTTTGCACGAGTCTATTTCCCGCTCCAGCTGCATTATAAATGATCTCAAAACAGTCATTTACTGCCTGTAAACTTCGGTTTTTCGATCATTTATGCCTTGTTGGAACGAAAACTAGTTCTCGTGTAAAAGCCTCTTAACATCGCTTTAAGGAAGACTACCCTTGCTGTGATCTCGATTTTGTGCGCAAAAAAACGATTAGACAGACACAACTTTATTGGCACACGGCCCTTTCTGGCCCTCGCCTACTTCATATTCTACTTTCTGCCCATCATTCAGCGTTGCATAGCCGCCGCCAGCCTGAATTTCAGAATGATGGACAAAAAGGTCTTTGCCGCCATCTTCTGGTGTAATGAAACCGAAACCTTTGTCTGCATTAAACCACTTTACTGTACCTGTACTCATGCCATGCATTCCTTTCTGTTGTTAATATTCATTGGCTTTGATTGCCTTGCTACTAGGTGTTGCTTTTTTTTGCTGCCTGATTATCGCTGTCTGATATCGCTTGATCACTCTGCTGCTAACTTTCGCTCGCTGCTGCTTTTAGCAGGCGCTTCTCTTCCTTCTTTTTTTTTAGCGATCTCTTTCTGACGCTTTTCAAAAGCATAATTGGGCTTAGCCACGCGTGTTCTCTTCTAGCTAGGATTAAAGCAACAGAGTATCAACAAATCGAGGGTATATCACCGTTTATGTTGAGCGATCTCAACTGACTCTGAGTCAGAGGGGCATAAGTCGGCAATATAGCTACCACGAGTTATTCAACGTCAGCCTTTGAATAGTTTGCCCCTTTCACCATTCACTCATCTTCCAAAGCTATAATACTGTGCGATTGTCAGATGAGCTTTGTGGATCACAACTTATTTTTACATAAGTGAGAATGACAGTACTAGCCGCTTGTGCATCCCGAATATAATCTGTCATGCTGGGGGGTTAGCATAACCAATAATTAATGAATTTAACTGTAAACCACATTTATTTTTCTTACGAATATATTGGCGATCGTCATAAAAAAACTATTTTGCAGACAGGCTCATAAGATAAGCAAGCAGATCAACCTGCCCTTCAAGCGGAACCACGCCGAGCATAGCAGGCATGTTCATACGCGGCCGCCCTTCTACATCATACTTGTTAGTATAAAACTTGCCTGGATGGCCAAAACGAATTTTGTGCATCGCCTTCCACGGGTTTTCATTGGCAACATCGCCGAGATAAAGTTTTTGGCCTCTTTTTTTCGACAAATTACGCGCCTTACCCGAACTGCCATGGCAAAGCGTGCATTGCTCCTGGTATGTCAGCCGCCCTTTGCTGGCTTCACCAGCGACCTTTTTAGTTCTCGGATTAATAAATGCACGCATGTTAAGCAGCCCCTGCCCAACAAAGGCAGCAACCTTTGTCAGCTGTTCTTCTGTGAAAATCTGATCAAAGCCATGATTATCATTACGCAGAACCGTCACAATCTCATCAATTGAAGCACCTCGATAGGCGGAAATCCCCGTTGTTCCGGTGTAATGCTCCCCTTTCCCATATAGCCCCATCGCACCCTCATAATCCCAGCCATGACACTCTTTACAGCGCCAGGTTGACGCGCCTCTTTTTTTACCTTTATAGTCGTTATAACCCGGATGAGTGCTATTGGGGGCCTCTTTGTCCAGCTCTAGTGCCCAGTTATCGTAGAGTCGCCCGCCCTCAGCAAGCGCATAGCTATCGTAACTCTCAGCCATGGGTGATGAGCTGAATAGTAGTGCCAACGGGAAATAGAGACATTTCAGTGCCGATTTCGTCATCCCTAACATCAGAAGACTCCAGTAATGGTTGTTTGAGTTTAAATTCCCCACTCTGGCATCGTTAATAAGCAGGTATTGATTGGAAATAACCACTAAAGCTATCGACCAACGACGTCTGTTTTTTGAGCAAAATAACGATAAGTCGATCACAAAAAGCCGCCTAAAAGATTCAGAAAGACATTTAAGGCGGATTCAATCACGCTTCGTGATATTGAGCTTTTCTGAGAGACCTTTGCACAAGCAGGGGTTTTGTTCTCTGGCACCAACAGTAGGCGCTTTAGGCGAGGAAAAAGCGCACGAAATGAGGGAGTTTTATCGCTATAAATAGCCGATTGAGTACGCTTTTAACCCAGCCAGAGGAGAAAAGAACAATCGTGAAATGCACCAATATGTGATTGGTAATATTATGCTAAACGTTTTTTGATGCGGCTCAGCGCAATCGGAGTGATGCCCAGATAACGTGCAATATCAATCTGAGTCAATCGATCAACCAGCGTAGGGTTAGATTCGACAAATGCCTGATAGGCCTCTTCCGCAGAGAGGCATAGCAGCTGGTATTCACGCAGCTCTTTTTTGACCCCTAACCACTGTGTGAATTGAAAAATTGCGCGAGCCAATTCAAGGTCCTCAAAACAGGCCTCTTCAAAGCGCTTATAGGGGAAACGAATCATCTCAGTATCTTCCAGGCACAATGCAGAAAAGGGGCTAGCTATATCTAGCAGTTGTGAGCTACGAGTGCCCAGCACCCCTTTATCGATGACAAAGGACTTAATCCACTCCTTGCCCTCTAATGTATTAAAGTAAAATTTAACCAGGCCACTGCGCATACAAAAGACATCGCTGCACACCTCGCCCTGACTAAACAGGTGTTCACCTTTTTTATAATATGATTCAACCCCGTGCTGTTCAAACTGAGGGTGTTGCAGTACTCGCGTTAGAAATTGATCAAAATCAAATTTATCCATTTTTATAAATCCTGCTTTTATTAACGTTGCCTTTATTAACCAAGGTTAATGCATCTGATTGATGATCACATTAATCTAAAAGAACATTTTATCAATAGCAAGGTACTCCATGCTCAACGAACCAAAAACAATACTGTTAACCGGTGGTACTGAAGGGATAGGGTTGGCTCTATTTAAACAGCTTCATCGCCTCGGGCACAGTCTGATTGTGGTGGCTCGAAATCAGGAAAGACTATTATCATTACAATCCACTTACACCCGTGTTAGTACACACAGGTGTGATCTCTCATCTCGTGTGGAATTAGAGTCACTCTGCAACAAGATATCCCTCAACCACCCAGACCTTAGCATCATCATCAACAATGCTGGCATCCAGTATACGCCTACATTTCTCGATGATGATTTTTTGTTCGACTCCATTGAACATGAGACTCGCGTTAATTTTTTGGCTCCTGCGTGGCTCTCCTGTCTATTACTACCCACTTTAATAGAAAACAAAAAAACCACCGCCATCATAAACATCTCATCCGGACTGATCTTCGCGCCAAAGACAAACTCAGCCATCTATTGTGCCACCAAAGCAGCCATCCATAGCTTTTCGCAAAGCCTTCGCTACCAACTCGAACAGACCAACATTCAGGTCATTGAAGCGATTATGCCACTGGTAGATACCGCAATGACCGCAGGGCGCGGGGCTGGAAAAATCTCACCTGAATCTGCTGCACAGCAGATTATTAACGGCATTAATCAAAAATCTGCAGAGATCTATGTTGGCAAAACCAGGTTCTTGCCAGCTCTGATGAGAATTCTACCCTCCCTGGTAAAACGCATCATGAGGCACTACTGAATATGAAACTCTCTCGCATCTCGCTGCTCATTGGCAGTCTACTAATTACTCCCGAGGTATTGAGCATGGAATGGCATACAATCACATTAACCATCAATCAGATTGAGCCCCAACGTGGGGGCGAAATAGTCGTCTATATCTTCCTCAAAGAAGGGTTTCCGATTAAACATGGCAAAGCACTGAAAAAATACCCCTTTGACCCGCATCACATCACACACACCATTGAGATTGAAGTACCTAATGTACCATTCGCGATCAAAGCCCATCACGATGAAGATCGTTCAGGCACGGTCACTAAAAACTGGACAAGAATAATTCCGGCAGAAGGATTTTCCTTTTCATCTGGTGCAAAAATGAACGTTGGCCCACCGACATTCAAAGATGCCATGTTAGACAAACCAGACAACAATAAAATTCATCTGCCAATGATCTATCCATGAGTGAATGAATGATGAAAGAATTAATCAAAGTGATGTTAACCCTCGCGTTGGTATTCGCCAGTACCTTTATGCTAATCAAGGCAACGGGTATTCTAACACTTGAGGATATCAAGCATGCACTGGAACAGGCGCAACAGATACACCCCGCTTATCTCGCACTGGTTGTGATTGGACTATTATTTGCTGACCTGTTTATTGCAATCCCAACCATGACGGTCGCCATCATGGCTGGTTTTTTCCTCGGCTGGCCAATGGGTGCTGCCGCTGCAATTGGTGGTTTTTTTCTGGCCGGCACTGTCGGCTACGCCATCAGCCGACGTTATGGCTGGCGCTTGCTTAATCGCATCTATAAAGATCGGGGAAAACTCGACGAAATGCACAATACCTTTTCAACTTACGGCCCCGCCATGTTGATTATCTGCCGAGCCATGCCAATTTTACCCGAGGTAAGCTGCTGTATGGCGGGTGCCACACGCATGGTTTTTGGAAAGTTCCTGACGATGTATGCACTCGGCACAATCCCCTATGCGCTTATCATCACCTACGCGGGCTCCGTCAGCAGCCTGGACAATCCGAAACCAGCCATCCTGGCTGCCATTGGCATCTCATTAACATTATGGACCGGCTGGTATCTACTCGCACGTCACGCGCGTCAGCAAAAATTAAGAAAACCCTGATTAATGAGACCATGAGTACTTTGCCTTCCTCGCGAAAAACTAATAAAATCAGCCATTCCAGGTGGATAAGCTGATTGTATAAGCACTCCTGGCCTACTTTCATCTCTCCAGGATTAACTAAAATAGTGATCGCCCAACCTTTTATCGGTGCCTCTTACCTGCTTCGCGGCTATTTTATGCTCTTCAAACCCGGCATTCGCGGCTTTGTGATCGCCCCGATGCTGATCAATATCATTATCTTTAGTCTGTTGATCTGGCTGGGAATCAGTCAGATAGAGATCCTGCTCAATTACCTCATGGGCAGCCTGCCAGAATGGCTGCAGTGGCTTGATTGGCTGCTATGGCCAGTTTTTCTAATCGCCTTTCTATTGGTTAGCTTCACCTTTTGTCTGCACCTGGCGCTGCTAATTGCCGCCCCTTTTAATGGCGTGCTCTCTGAAGCCGTCGAGAAACAGCTCGACCCCAGCTCAACACTGCCAGAGAGCAACTTTAGCGATATCGCCAAGGGCGTGGCCCCTGCGATCATCAGCGAGGCGGGAAAGTTCGGCTATTTTATTTCACGCGCAATCCCACTCACGGTGCTGTTTTTTATCCCCTTCATCAACATCTTCGCCCCCGCCATCTGGTTTATCTTTGGCGCATGGATGCTAGCGCTTGAATACAGTGACTACCCGCTTTCAAATCACGGCGTGCTGTTTAAGGATTCAAAGTCGATCGTCAAAGAAAAACGCTTTGTCGCCTTTGGCTTTGGTAGCGCCTCTCTCTTTTGTACCTTGATTCCACTGGTCAATTTCTTCGTCATGCCAGCGGCCGTTGCCGGTGCCACCATTATGTATGTTGAGCAATTAAAGGGTTCTGTGCCACCACCCGTGATCACTCATTCAGATGACCATAGCTAAACTTTAGGCGACTCACTTAGATGGATTTTTTCCAACAGTTCATATTGGCACTGATTCAGGGACTGACCGAGTTTCTGCCGATCTCAAGCTCCGCTCACCTGATTCTGGTGCCCAAACTCTTTGGCTGGGCTGACCAAGGCCTGGCGTTTGATGTCGCCGTTCACGTTGGCACGCTCGCCGCTGTCGTCGTCTATTTTAGAAAAGAACTCAAACTAATGAGCCGTGATTGGCTACGCTCACTCACCACCCGCAAACAGACACCCGAGAGCCGCCTCGCCTGGGGCGTGCTGATCGGCACCATTCCTGTCGGCCTGTGCGGCCTGATGTTCAAAGGGGTAATCGAGACCTCACTGCGCTCAGAGCTAGTGATTGCCACCACCACCATCCTCTTCGGCCTGTTGCTCTTATGGGCAGATAAAACCGGCAAACGCAAACGTGATGAGCACTCACTTAGTATGCGCGATATCATCATCATCGGCTTCGCCCAGGCAATCGCACTAATTCCCGGCACCTCGCGCTCCGGTATCACCATCACCGCCTGCCTGATGCTCGGTCTCACCCGCTCCGCCGCTGCTCGTTTCTCATTTTTACTATCGATCCCGGTCATTGTGCTGTCAGGCATGTTCGTCACCCTGGATCTGGTACAGGCACAGACCGCTGTTGACTGGCAGGCACTCATCACCGGTTCTATTATCTCCGGCCTTAGCGCTTACGCCTGTATCCACTTTTTTCTCAAGCTATTAGACAAAATCGGCATGGTACCGTTTGTGGTCTATCGTCTACTGCTTGGGGTGATACTGTTTTTTGTTTTTATCTAGGGGCTATTGACAATTCATTATCAATCCACAGTCTCATGCATCAACCACTTAATCACCACACTGGGAATGCATGCCATTACTGAAGGCGTTGAGAATGAAGCACAAATCTCAGCACTGGTTAATCAAAATGTAACTTTACAACAGGGATATTGCTTCTCCCATCCTCTACCTTTAGATCAATTAGTGTCTACATTGCCAGTGGTACAACAGAATCAACGGTAATTTTTTCTAATTTGAGAATGACAGCAGAGCATAAGTATTGTATCTCCAAAGCCCCCTCCCACCTTTCAGGTATGCTTCTAGCTGGGATCCATTTTTGACACCATCAACGCTTATTCGAACTCGACGCTTGAGACATACCTCGTTCACGCTCTCCCTCAAACGGCAGAATCAACACCAGTGCCACACCCGACAGCAGCCCATAACCCGGCAAACGAATAACACTGCCCAATCCCTTTAACAAGATACCAATAAATAGAAATGCCAGCGCATACACCGTGGTCGCTTCATTAAACAGCAGTACCAGAAAAAGAAACCAGCAAACTAACCCGACTACCAACCCCGAAACCTGTTTCATTGAATCACTCATGCCATCATCTCCTTGTCAGCCTTGTTACCAATATTGATGTTTTAACCCAGCAGCACCCTCAAACGATGAGCGAGCGCCCAATAATCTAAAGCGGAATAATCACAGTCTGGCCTATTGCCTAACCTGTTCCCGCTCAACCACTCATTAAATCGTCTGCCGAACTCCTGTAGGCTTCCATGCTGGCGCGATCACGTTCGGCATACTGGAACGTTTTAACAGACGCATGGGGGTAAGTGTGAATTCACCGTAACGCTCATTCACCTGATCCATCACCACATTGACCTCTCGGCTATGCGCTTCAACCCGTGGTGAAAAGAGTTCAATTTGGTGGTTAGCAATCGTCGGATTCAATGCGGTTACCTGCACCTGGTGCACCGCCTCACCGTACCAATGGGTGTGGAGCATATTGCGACAGAGTTTCATGATGTCATGGCCATCATCAATCGGAATCTCTGCTTGATACTTCCCGCCGATCCAGCCATTCTGTCCCCGCAGACCGATAAAAAAACGCCCCGCTTGCATGCCGTGGTGGCGCAGACGCGTTGCAATCTTTTCACTCATGTGCAGTAGGTAAGTCTCAATCACATCAACATCAGTGGTATTCGGCGGCATGACTTTGCCATGCCCAAGTGACTTTGGCGGCTGGGTCTCGATGCTCACCTTGCTGGGATCTGTCCCCTGACACATATTCCAGATACGCCGACCCTGATTACCAAAACGACGTGCCAGCACGCTAATAGGTATGTTTTTCATATCCCCGCATTTATGCACACCGTATTGCGCAAGAAAATCGCCAACCCCTTTTGCGATGCCACATAGTGCCGTCACGGGTACATCTCTCAACCGTTGCTCCGCATCCCATGGTGGAATCACGGTGAGGCCATTGGGCTTAACTAATTTCGCAGCAAACTTGGCGGTCGTTTTATCACCACTCACCCCAATCGAGCAGTGAATACCCGAGACCTCAAATACCTTCTGCTGCACCATGCGTGCAATCCGTAGCGGCGTACCGTGCAGTTTCTGACAACGGGTTACATCGAGAAAGGCTTCATCGACCGAGAAGACTTCGACATCCGGCGTAATATCATGCAGCGCACGCATAATGTTCTGCGACACTTGCGCATAACGTTTAGGGTCTGCCGGACATTGAATCAACTCAGGGCAAAGATGGCGCGCCTCTTTGAGCCGCATGCCAGTATGTATCCCATAGACACGCGCTTCATAAGAGCAGGTGATGATACAGGTGCCCTGTTCGCCATTGGTGACCGCGATCGGTTTGCCTCGCCACTGCGGGCGATCACGCTGCTCTATCGAGGCAAAGAAGGCATTCATATCAACCAAAATAATAGCGCGAGGCCAATAAACAGGACTGCGATCTAGCCGGTTTTTTTTAGTATTTGTGATGTTTTTCATGATGCTTTTCCTCTCAATGATGGCGATGAATCGATGACGGAGATCAATAGCAGCTAGGCATAACTGCGCATTTGGCCAACCAACACACCCTGAATACGTACCCGGTGTGCAGCATAAGTGAAAGGCTCCATCGTGCTGTTTTCTGGCAGCAACTTAACGCGCCCATCATTAGTGTGTTTCAGACGCTTGAGGGTCGCTTCATTACCATCGATCAGCGCCACCACAATATCTCCACTGTAGGCCTGTTGTGCATGACGAATCACCACCATGTCGCCATTGAGGATGCCAACATCAATCATCGAATCTCCCACGACTTTAAGAATGAAACGATCGGGCCCCATAAAGAAATCCACCAGGTTGACTCTGTCGTGCCCTGGGATTGCCTCAATCGGCAGTCCCGCCGCAATCTCACCCAGCAACGGCAGGCTTGCCTGCTCTTCAGCATCCTCCTCCGCAACTAGCTGCAAGCCGCGCCACCCCGCGTGATTACGCACTAACTGCTCTTTATCAATCAGCCCCTGCACATAGCGATGCAATGTTCCTTTTGAGGCAACACCGACCGCTTCACCAATCTCCACCAGCGTGGGCGAACGCCCCTGCTCGGAAATGTGAAATCGAATCGCATCTAGAATACGTTGCTCAAGTTCGGTCAGCATACCTCTCTCCCCCCTTTATTAATCAACCTGAGACAAGAATAGAGAACTTTTAGAGAACTTTCAAGGGAAAATTAAACCGTCAGCTAAATTACAGCCAGAAATAGACCCAGCCCATGCTGAGAGAGGGCTAAGCAACAAATAGAGAAATTGAGAAATTGAGAAATGTTATTAACTTTAGATATTAAAACATCAATTTTTGTGCTTGATCATTGATTAGTAAGTGACTATTCTTGTGTCTCTATTTTCAGGGCGTTCACCAATTAACTGAAAATATCTGTTGATACATCCGACCATTACTTCAACTTTAAAAAGGACTTTTCGATGAAATCGATCTATACCATCGCTGCAGTCGTTATGACCACTTTACTGGTCGGCTGTACTTACACCTCACAAGGGTTGATCGTCAGTAAAGATCGTTACGCCGAGGCGTTACAAACAGACCACTTTGGTGACTCTGCCGATCAGATTGTCTACCTCGATCAAAATTGGGATCGCTGGGATAGCCTGTGGTTTTACAACACGACTCAGGGCTCTAACTTTCTACCGTACGATATCTTCGTTAACCTGGAACAGAAAGAGAATCAGGCACTCTTTAGAGACAGTGAAAACATGAGTAAGTACCGCTACCTGACACAGCGCGATAGCTGGGATAATCCCGATGGTCTACCGCTTGGTTTTGTCAAAGATCACTACCAAGGTAACGACTATGTTGGCTTTACCTGCGCCGCCTGTCACACCACTCAGATCAACTATCAGGGCACCGGTATTCGTATCGATGGCGGACCGTCACTGGCCGATATGGACAGCATGCTGCTGGCGCTTGAAGCGGCACTGATTGCGACACAGAATGATGAAGAGAAATTTCAGCGCATGGCAACACGCATCTCAAATGATCATGATCAGGTGCGTCTGATACTCTCAGAGACCCAGGACAAACTGGCACTCTATAATCAGATCAATCGCCCCACCAACGGTGAACATATGGTCCATTACGGTTATGGCCGCCTCGACGCCTTCGGTCGCATCTATAACCGTGTACTTGGGCACCTCACACCCGGCGATAAAATGAATAACTTCAACCCACCCAACGCACCGGTCAGCTACCCATTTTTATGGGATACACCACAACATGACTTTGTGCAGTGGAACGGCGTTGCCAATAATAACGATGGTTCACTCGCTGGCTTCCTCGGTCCACTCGGACGTAACACAGGTGAAGTACTCGGGGTGTTTGCCTCCTTCAGCCTTGAAAAACAGAAACACCATCTGGGCTACAAGGCATCTGTCGATAAACGAAATCTATTACGACTAGAACAACACCTGATTGACCTGGAGTCTCCGTTGTGGCCAGAAAATATCCTGCCGAAAATTGACCGCACACTGGCGCAACAAGGCGAAACAGTGTTTAAGGCCTACAAGTGTCAGCAATGCCATAGCGATGATGATGAATTTATTCGTAACAACCCTAAACGACAGGTCACCTCGCAGTTTGCCAGTGTTGACCTGATTGGTACCGATAAACAGATGGCAACCAATGCTATTTCGTATACCGGCAAGAGCGGTCTGTTCAAAGGTGAGCCTGTTGCACTAGACCCTAACGATATCTTTGGCGAAGAAACACCGGTTGTGGTGGCACTCACCAAATCAGCACAGGGAGTGATTATCGCGCGAGATCCCGATAAATCATGGCTACAGGGGCGTGCGGAATGGCTCTACGATATTGTCACCGCGTTATTTAACAACCCAAGAAAAGATGGCACCACCCGTTATGTCGATTTTGAAGAGAACAGCGCCTTTCCTGAGAGCCTGAACGCCTATAAAGCACGCCCACTGAATGGCATCTGGGCAACCGCCCCTTATCTGCATAACGGCTCAGTGCCGAGTCTTTATGAGATGTTGCTGCCGAGCTGTAGCGATGCAGAGATCGCAGCAGGCAATGAGTGCCGCCCCAACCGTTTCACCCTGGCAAGCCGTGAGATGGATCCTAAAAAGGTGGGCTTTGCACAACGTGATATCAACGAATACCCATCATTGTTCGAGTTTGATACCTCACTGCCTGCCAATAGTAATGCCGGGCATGAATACGCAGTAGGTAAGACAGCGGTCATTAAGGTCGATGAAAACAATCGCGCCATCCGTAATGCAGATGGTTCATTTATAATGGAAACCCTGCCGCCGATCAACGCTGAACAGCGCTGGGCACTGGTGGAGTACCTGAAAACACTATAAATACAGATTTAAACCACCAACAACAAAAAAGGCCCAGTATCGCTACCGGGCCTTTTTATTTTTCATCAGTTGCAAAGGTTAACGGTTATGTCTGCCAGTTAAGCTGGTAATGCTCCGGTAGCGCGCCACCATTTCTATCAATGGACCCTTGCGCCTGAATCTCAGGGCGCAACAATACCTGTTTTACCATCTCAGGGATCATCACCCGCCCAATCTCTTTTCCCATGCATTCATGATGGCCAAAACCGAAGTGGAAACTATTACCGTAAGGGCGGGCGGGCTGGAAGGTCTCTGGGTCATCAAAGGCCTCTGGATCAAACATTGCCGACAACATCAATGGCATAATCGTATCGCCCTTACTAATGGTAGTCTCACGATCAGTGCCCTTCGCTATCGTGTAATCTTCAGAGGCAGTACGGAACATATATTTAAAGGCTGGATTGAAACGCAGCGCCTCCCACACAATCGGATCAAACGCCTCATCATTGCCCTCTTTCGCTGCCGCTAGTGCAAGATCCAATATCTCCGGCCGTCCCAGAATTCCTTCAACCGCCTGGCTCACTGCCATTGAGGTCGTCTCAACCGCACCAACCAATAGACCGCCCGCATTGATGCCCTGACGTAAAAGATTAAACTTCGCCTCTTTAGGATGATCCGCCTGCAAGATACGATAGACCACATCATCTTTCGATTTACCCAACTTATTCATCAGCCACTTACGACCAATCAATTGCCCAATATAGAGCCCAAGCCAACGATTTGAAGTTTCTCTTTTCTTAATGATCGCAGCGGGATCAGGCTCATCGTGAAAAAACTGATTATGGAATGCATCATACTGATTCCAGTAAGACCACTTAATCAAATGTTTTGGGTTAATACCATCCAGCCCAAAATATTCCTGCACCATCGCCGTGGGTACAGTACGCGCGTAGTTTGGCACCAGGTCAATGCTTCCATTGGCCTTATCAAGCGTCTCTTTCGCACGGCTTGCGATCAGCGCCCGAATACGCGGCAGATCCTCTCGCTTTAGCAGCGAAAGCATGATCGCCTTTTCATTGTTGTGCATCGGGGTATCATCTTCCGTCATCAGATAATCACCCATCTTGGGCTTATAAAGTGCCACCGTAAAGGTGCGTGGAATACTGACCGTTTCATTAAAATCATCAAAACGGGCAATCAAGGTACAGACGGGAGTCTTTAGTATTGGGCGCTGCGCTCGTAGCTCCTTAAAAAAAGGAATCGGATAATGGTTAATCCAGCTACGTACTAGTGGCCACTGCTCGGCAACCGGTGTGTTATCGAAACGCTCAAGAAAACTGCCATTAGATGCATTTTCGTTACTAACGCTGCCTTGAGCCTCTTCAGCCAATGATACCTGCATAGTGCTCATAGCCTTCTCCTTAAGATGATATTAATTTAAATAATAGTAAGTTGCTTCAGATATAACCTATAGAAAAACAGTCTCCATAATAACTGCCAGCATACTGAAAACAATTATCATGAATCTTACCTGGCTTGTCTATGCTGACATTTCATTGACGTTACCCATCACCCTCACTTAAGAGGCGGCGAGAAGTCATCAAGAAAGCGTAAAAATAGTCTTAAAAACACCTAAATTATTTTAAAAGCATGCCGCAAAAGATATCAGGGGATACCCTTTAAAGAGGGTGACCCACATCGGGAAGGGTTTTCGATGGCAATATTCTACATCAACTTAACCAAGGACAGGTTCATGGCATCCAGCAAATATACCAACGCGAAATGCGGTCAATGCAGCTATTGGAAGGTTAGCAGAAACCCATTAGGAGCATGCCGACTTGATCCCGAATACCAGACAACCATTGGCCGCTACGGCAAGGCCTGCGGCGCCTTTGAAGAAGCATTAGTCATGCAACAGGCACCTCTGGCAAAGAAACACCCGATCATCTACTATAAACGCCCATAACCCCGCGGTTATCTAAACCGAACCAGACATGAGCGATATATTCGTTCATGCCAGACTGCTCTAGCAAAGGTCTCACTATTAGGCTCTTTAAAACGAACGGCGATTACGGTCAATTTTTGCTTTCAGATTGCTCCCCATACTCAACTTTTCAACCTCTTCAAAGGAAAACTGGTTATAAGAAGCGCTATTATTGAGCAAGGCTTTCAACTTAAAGTATTTCAATTCACTGCTCGTCACCACACTCAAAATGGTATTAAGACTAAACACAGCGGCAGGTACTAATACACTGGCAGGGCAGCCTTCATCCTCTGGAATCAAGATAGAACGGTAGTATTCACCCTCTTTACCCGCACCCTTTATCGATCTCACCGCAATGGTCTCAGCATGGTCAGAGAGAATCTGCACACCGCAACAAATGTCATCACCAGGCAACATCACCAACCAGCGTACCACACCCGTTTGCCACTGTGGCGGTTGTTCACCCGCCAACGAAATTGCCACCACTTTTCCAACCGCCAGCGATGCTTCTGATTGCTCACTATCGCAAACAATGGCCATACCACCACCTACACTGGTATCAACCTGAACACAATCGACCACCTGTAACGTCGTATTTTCCTGACGCGCCTGCTCTGTCACTGAAGTTGAATAAACTTTTTCCCAGGCATCGCTACGACTGCTTTCATCAAACTGAGAAATGCGATTGCCATCTAAATTAGCCTTTGCTCGCGCCTCAATGACATCTTTCTCCCACGGGCTCCCCTCTTCAGGCACCAGAGTAAGTACTCCTGAAGTATCACCAACATCACTCCACTCCGCATCAAAGCGTAATTCATCGTGTTCTGGATTGAAGTGCCTGTTATTACTCAAGCCCCGGTGACATTCATGCAGCCCTGTAATCAACTTTACCGTGATATTAATAGACTCACGGACAACAGCGCGCTCACTGCGCACCCCCCAGGTAAATCGCAACCGAATATACATCGCCTGCTTTGCTCTGGCACTCAGCATGTTCTTACCTGCCAGACTCTGCTCAGTCAACACATCTATCTGGCCATCAAGGTGTTCCAACAAACCGGTGAGGTTAAACAGACGTCCATTAAGAAACTTAATCGGTTTTTCAGAAAAAACATGGTTTGCTGGCTCATCAATACCAAGATCAACAATCACACCTTCACGAAAAGAGTCATCAATTTTGGATAAAGAGGTAAACCTAGACCAACCAGCCAGTTGCAGATAAACCTTTTCGGCTTCACCCATCATCAGCCGTGACATATCAGCAAGCGACAGTAACAAAATTTTTTTATAGAGCTCATTGATCGAGGTAGCCCCTTCACCACGCGCCGCATTACCACTAATGGCGATATCCAGCACCCCCATCTGTTCAGAAATCACAAAGAGCTTATGAAAATCATGCCAGGTACCTTTATCTGCTATTTGATAAACCAGAAATCGTTCGATTAACCCCAACGACATATAATGCATCGCCTTCACAATTGAAAAGAAAAGCACCTTTTTATTTTGAGTCAGCAGCTCTCTATTATCAATCAGGTCACTCACAATAATCTTATGGCCAATCGCACACCCCGCAAATAGCGCCTGTGCCTGTGTTTTTAGCGCCAACTGTTTTTTGCTCAATGGTAGCGATTGGCCATCATAATTTTTCGGCATAATCCGGTGAAGCTTATCGACTCGCACCGACAACAAACTCATCACCTTAATCCGCTCAGTTACCTCAAACTGATACCGATTAAGCTCGTGCAACAGATCAACCATTTGCAGGCAACTACCGGCAAAATCTAATGTTGGCAGCGCTGCGATCCAAGCTTTGATAGCCGATTCACTCACATCAATTGAGATTAGTGCTTCATCAGACCTTGGCGGGATATTTAAGAACTTCTTTTTCATCTGAACTCGTAAGCTAAAAATTAGAGCACAAAACATATAAAATGTTTATCTTCTTTAAATTTAGCGGCACAAAAGTCTATGATCTGAAGAAAGTTTCAGCGGACTCCGTGCTAATGGACTCATCGCCACCTAAAACAGAAACTCTGCACACCTTTCGACAAAAGCAACCATATGAGGCAGGTTCAATTCCCGAGATTAACAACAGACTAACCAGACAGCCACCGACTAACAAGACAGCCATAATAAGAAAAGCAAGCTTAAAATGATCTGCCTGAAATTTCATGGTTTATGAGGATAGGTAAATGCCAATAACAAAGAGACTTTCTAACGGATTACAAAGAATGGGTGCCTGTTATGCGCTCATTGAAAAAAGCCTTGAATACAAAACGAACACACCCCTCAACCATCTATTGATTCGATGAAAATAACGCTGCCAGTTGATACTTACTAAGAAAAATAAACCTCACAACTGCGAATACCGGGGGTGCGTTGATAACCCAGCGATTGAGCGACCTGTTTCAATTTAAACGCCCCGTCCACGAGTGACTTGAAACGACTTTCAAAGTGATTGATGAGATAACCCCAATGGTCAGGTTCAATATTTAATCGTTGCAGTATGGGTGGGCATTGGTTATCAATACTGCCTCGCTTGCCGGCATGAATGATGCGGCCACTCCAATCTACCAGTTCAAGGTAGTCGCTTAATTTAAATGTTAATCCAGCGGGCATTTCATCACGTGGATTGCCAAC
>QIJH01000008.1 GCA_003232725.1 Chromatiaceae bacterium
GCATCTGTTCAATTTGCTGCTCAAGAATATAGAGTAGATGAACCGGGTTAGCCGCTATTTCAGAATGGTCGTAATTAAATACTTTAGACATGATTTTAAACGCGAATCGAGTGGAGAGCCCTGTCATCCCTTCATCTGGCCCAGCACTATCTTTATACTCCTGGTATGATTTCGCTTTAGGGTCGGTATCCTTCAAGTTTTCACCATCATAGATACGCATTTTTGAGTAGATACTCGAATTTTCAGGTTCGATCAAACGTGTCAATACTGCAAATTCTGCCATCATTTTTAAAGTGTCAGGTGCACAAGGTGACTCTGCAAGTGAGCTATTCGTTAATAATTTTTCGTAAATTTTGGTCTCTTCAGAAACGCGCAGGCAATAAGGCACTTTGACAATATAGATACGATCTAAGAAAGCCTCATTGTTTTTGTTGTTCTTAAATGTCAGCCATTCAGACTCATTTGAATGCGCAAGAATCGTTCCGGTAAAGGGGATCGCGGGAAAACCCTCTGTGCCCTTATAGTTACCCTCCTGAGTGGCGGTTAACAAGGGATGCAGTACTTTGATCGGGGCTTTAAACATCTCAACAAATTCAAGCAACCCCTGATTCGCGAGACATAATCCACCAGAGTAGCTATAGGCATCCGGGTCATCTTGCGAATACTGTTCAAGCTTACGAATATCAACCTTACCAACAAGTGATGAGATATCCTGGTTATTTTCATCGCCCGGTTCTGTTTCAATTTGTTCTAACACAGATGGGTTCAGGCGCACAACTCTAAACTGAGAGATATCACCATTGAATTCATGTAAACGTTTAACGGCCCATGGTGACATGACGCCGGGTAAGTAGCGTTTTGAAATCCCAAAATCATCTTCCAAAATACTGGCATCTTCTTGTGGCGAAAAGAGGCTGAGTGGTGATTCATTAACGGGTGACCCTTTAATTGCATAAAAGGGAACCGCTTCCATTAATGATTTAAGCTTTTCTGCCAGTGATGATTTACCACCACCAACGGGGCCAAGCAGATAGAGGATCTGTTTCTTCTCTTCTAACCCCTGTGCGGCATGGCGATAAAAAGAGACGATTTGCTCGATAGTCTCTTCCATCCCGTAAAATTCTCTGAAGGCGGGATAAATCTTGATGATCTTGTTTGAAAAAATGCGGCTATAACGAAGATCGTCTCGTGTATCAAGCATTTCTGGCTCGCCGATCGCAAGTAACATTCGCTCTGAAGATGTCGCATAAGCACTGGGATCATTTTTACAGATATCCAGATACTCTTGCAGGCTCATCTCTTCTTCCTGAGCCTTTTCATAACGGGACTGGTACGAATCGAATATAGTCATCACTCACCTCTCTGCATCAAATGGGGCCTGAGTTTGTTTCTGATTCTAAAGCTAACAAAGCCATAGTATACGAGCTTTTAGACCTTATAATTTATATCGGCCACACATGAGGTTTCTGAGTCATATTTAGCGAATAATTCCGCCAATATTCTGTCGGGTTTTCATTGTTTAAACGTGAATAACTTAAATTAAACAATATTAAATTACCGACAGTGAGTTCACATGCTGCTGACACTTAAATATATGATTAACTAGCATAAAGCAGGCCATGTTAAATTTATGGCTAAGGGTTCTCATTAATGAGTACCGGGTCATGAGCGTTTATCATTAAGCTGCCAGTTGTAATCCAGGAATTCAATTTCTATATCACCACTTTTCAGCTGTTGAATAGCGTCATCAGATAGACCAAGTGATGAACGATAAGCGACCAGAAATTGCACTAGCTTTTGGTAGCCCCCCCAACCACGCTCAAAATCGTTGCGATACCATTTAAATATTTTAGAGATATTGAGCGTCTCACCCGCGAGGTAGTTGCGACTGCGATCACTCAAAAAATTGCGCGTGACTTGGTCAAGTTGAGCATCCAGTTTATCGGCAGTAAATGCGGTTCCAGCGAGTGCCGGGCAACCAATACTCGCGCAGTTCACAGCGAAATGAATACGTGGTTCCTGATAAACACCATCAGCGCGTATCATGCCATGTTCGATCTCATCTAACGAATGGATACTACCTAATAAAGGAATAAAACGTCTATCCCACGGTGACTTAAGCCATGATCCTAGCTCTTTGATTGATTCAAGTTCAGGATATTCAGTTAATATTAACTCTACGGTCCAGGCGTTGTAGGCATTGATCAAAAAGGCTAATTGCGCTTGCTTTGGCCAATGATTAAAGGTCGATTTGGAGATAGACTCCAGCGACCTTAAGTAGGCCTTAAGTTGAAAACGGTCACGTGAAAACCCCCGGTAATCGACCTGAGTGGCAACACCCTGATTGATTGAGATGATATGTTTTTTTAATAGCTGATCCCATTCGGCATGATCAAAACTTGCCGCATGCGACGACAATGTCGCTATTGATAGTAATAATAGCAGTGCAAATTTTTTCATGCGCCACGTCTCCATGTGTGAAAGCGTTCAACCCAGCGCAATAGCGTATGCGGTGCATGTGCCCGCTTCCAGTTACCGGCAACATATTTATTCGCCTCTGCCATGGTGGGATAAATATGAATGGTACCGAGGATTTTATTAAGCCCCAGGCCATGTTTCATCGCCGTGACATATTCAGCAATGAGCTCCCCCGCGTGTGCGCCAACAATCGTGACGCCGAGAATACGATCCTTACCCGGTACGGTCAGTACTTTAATAAAGCCATGCGTCTCTTCATCGGTAATGGCGCGGTCAAGGTCATCGATGCCATAAGTGGTGATTTCATATTCAACGCCCTTCTCTTTGGCTTCCGTCTCATTAAGCCCGACACGTGCCACTTCTGGGTCAGTAAACGTTGCCCATGGAATAACACGGTAATCGACCTTAAATGCTTTAAAGCCACTAAAAAGTGAGTTCACCGCCGCATACCATGCCTGATGAGCGGCGGTATGGGTGAACTGGTATGGCCCCGCAACATCACCTGCTGCAAAGATGTTAGGAAAATTAGTCTGTAATAACGCATTCACCGTCACCGTTCGGTTCACAGTGACGCCTAATTCTTCAAGGCCAAAGCCTGTGATATTTGCGGCACGCCCTAGTGCAATCAACACTTGATCAAACGGGATGCGAACCTCTTCACCTTTGTTATCGCAAATCAGGATCTTCTCGCCATTTTCGATACAGAATGCCTTCGCCTGATGGCTGGTACGCAGATCAACACCTTCTGCTATGAAACGCGCCATCACAACTGCTGAGACATCGGGGTCTTCCCGTCCCATCAAACGTTCAGCCAACTCCACCTGAATGACAAGTGTGCCCAGTCGCGCAAAGCTTTGTGCCAACTCACAACCAATCGGGCCACCACCCAGCACCACTAGCCGTTCTGGCTGCTCACGTAGCGTCCAGATGTTGTCAGAAGTGAGGTAACCGACTTCATCCAGGCCCGGCAGTGGGGGCACAAAAGGTCGTGCACCGGTTGCAATCACAATGTTACGGGTCGTCAATGTCTGCCCATTGACCTCAACTGTATAGGGTGAGGTGATTTTCGCTTCACCCTCAATCACATCGACTCCGAGCTCACGATAACGCGCCACAGAATCATGTGGTTCAATGGTTTTTATCACACGCTGAACACGCGCCATCACATCAGAGAAATCAAAATCGACACTGGCAGATTTCATGCCCAGTTCAGTAGCACGTTTTTGCTCGGCAATGAACCTGGCTGAGCGAATCAATGCTTTGGATGGAACACAGCCCGTATTAAGGCAATCACCACCCATTTTATGTTTCTCAATCAAAGTCACTTTGGCCTTTACCGCTGCTGCGATATAAGCGGTCACCAGTCCTGCAGAACCACCGCCAATCACAACCAGGTTGCGATCAAACGTGGCGGGTTTTGAGTAGCCTTTCAAAACCTTTTTAGCCTGAACCATATTGATGATCTTTTTAGCAATAAGCGGAAAGAGTCCCAGTAGCACAAATGATAACAGCAGTGCTGGCGATAGAATGCCACTTAATGATTCAATTTGAGCGATCTGTGTACCCGCATTAACAAAAACAATGGTGCCTGCCAGCATCCCCAGTTGACTCACCCAAAAGTAGGTGATGGTGCGTATTGGCGTTAAACCCATTAACAGATTGATCACAAAAAATGGAAAGGCAGGCACTAAACGCAATGTGAATAGATAGAAAGCACCGTCTTTTTCAATGCCATCATTGATTGTTTTGAGCTTATCGCCAAACTGACGTTGAATCGAATCACGCAGGAGATGGCGTGATGCCAAAAATGCAATCGTTGCTCCCAGGGTTGATGCAAACGAGACAATAATAGTGCCGGCAAACAGACCAAAGATAGCCCCGGCCATGAGTGTCATGATGGCCGCACCTGGCAGTGAAAGGCCTGTCACTGCGATGTAGAGGATAAAGAATAGCGCAATCGTCAGCAGTGGATTAGCACTATAATAGGCTTCAATTTCCGCCTGCTGCGATTTGAAGTAGTCAATATTAAAATATTGCCCGAGGTCGAAGAGAAAATATGCGGTAATCAAAATGGCGATAACGGTGACTAATGCAATTTTACTCTTTTTCATCAAATCTGATTCCTGCGTTGCTGGTGTTTGTGAATGCATGCTATGTAGTCGTAGTATGAGGGGGCAATATTACAGTTTTCTCTGCAATAAAAAAACCAGCGCAATGGCTGGTTTAAATTAGAGCATATGTGGCCTTCTAATCCCACTTAACCTCCACCCCACTTCTTTTTGAGGTAATCATCCCGCCCAGAGTTGTAACGGTAGAACTTATAACGGAGAGGGTTCTTTTGATAAAAGTCCTGATGATATTCTTCCGCCTTATAAAAATCCTTAAGTGCCGTAATTTCAGTCACGATTGGTTTATCGAAAACACCTGATTTCGCCAGTGCACTCCGTGAGGCCAGAGCCAACGACCTCTGTTCATCATTGTGATAAAAAACTTCACTGCGATACTGTTTACCCACATCAACAAACTGACGATCAACCGCTGTCGGGTCTATATTACGCCAGAAAACATCGAGTAATTGCCGGTAATTCACTTTAGCGGAATCATATTCGATTTGAATCACTTCGGTATGCCCCGTTCTTCCACCGGCAACCTCTTGATAGGTTGGATCGACTTCATCGCCGCCAGCGTAACCTGAAGTGGTTGATATCACCCCATCAAGCTGGTCAAACGGGGGTTCCATACACCAAAAGCAACCGCCGGCAAAAGTTGCTTTTTCAATCTCTGACTCAATGCCCGGTTCAACCTCGGAATTGTTATTATCAGCCATCGCATTTACTCCACCAGCCAATGAAAAAATAAGTACCAAACCTGTCGCTAACATTTTATTCATCGCGCACCTCATTCGATATAGCAGGAAATCACGCAGGAACAAATGTTAGTGCCACGCCATTATTACACCAGCGTTTACCGCTCGGTTCAGGGCCATCGTTGAAAATATGGCCATGATGCCCACCGCAGCGCGCACAGTGATATTCTGTGCGTGGGTAGATCAATTTAAAGTCAATTTTAGTCTCAAAGGCGCCATCAATCGAATCAAAAAAGCTCGGCCAGCCAGTGCCGCTATCAAATTTCATACTACTGGCAAACACAGCCTGGTCACACCCTGCACAGTGGAAGATGCCATCACGTTTTTCATCATTTAGTTCACTCGAAAAAGGACGTTCAGTTCCCTCTTTACGTAACACATCAAACTGCTCTGTCGTCAGTTTTTCCTGCCACTCCTGCTCACTCATTACCACGTTCTTCATTTGATTACTCTCTCTTTTATTCCTGTCTGCCATGGCTATTCGAGTTATCAACGGTATGGTGGCTGCAGTAAGCACTATTCCCGCACCTATTTTTAAAAACTGACGACGATTCATATTTTCACCCTAAACCCGTTAATAATTTATCTCATCCAGTTAGTCGCAATGCAGTAGCAAACGTTACAGCCAAGTGAAAGGAATTACGATTTAGCTTGCGCCGCCTCAAATGTCCTTAGGCAACTGAGACAAATGCAATGCTGATTGCGCTTTTTTTCAGGCAAACGTGCAAGCAGTGCAGCAGGAAATATCTCGGCACGACACCAGCAAGGCCCATTCTGACAGGTTGCAGCCATTTCTGGTTGGCATTGATTCAGCCTACCACAGAGTGGGCAGCGATCTTTTTCATTATTCAATTTATGCATGTTTTTTATTTTAAATTTTTTTCCATACAAACATTTCGCTAGTCACAGCATGATCGCCCTATTATAAATATAATTATTTCAATAGTATAACTGTTCTCGTGGTTGATGAATTTCAGAAAACCACTCGATTTGTCGATATATACATACGCAGTAAGAGGTCTAAATTATGAGCACAATCTCCGCCCTTAACAGTGGTATTGCTGGTATGCAACGTGGTGTGGCTATGGCTGAAAAGAGCGCCGCGACCATCGCAAGCGCGACCACCAGCCATTCTGGTAATCCCACTGATGTTGCAGAACCATTAGTCGAGCTGATGATGGCCCGATTACAGGTCGAAGCATCAGCAAAGGTTGTCGAAACCGTTAGTGATACAATTGGTACGCTCATCGACACCAGTGCTTGAGCGGGTTAATACCCCTGTTATATTTGCAACTATTCAGATTACCCCTAAAGCTTGCCAGTTCAAGGCAGGAGATATGAGTTTATATGGATAAATGATCATTTTTTAACGCGAAAATGACAAACTTTAGGGGCGAACTGAATAGTTACCGTTTTATTTAATGCGTCGCATCATCACCAGCGATGCAGTGAAAAAAACCAGGGTTGGCAATACAGCGCTGAGCGCTGGATTGGCATGAAATACTAACCCTACATAGCTCGACATTTGGTGAATCACATAAAATGAGATCCCCACCAATGTGCCTACCAATACGCGCACGCCCACCCCCACTGATCTCAGCGGTCCAAAGACAAATGGTATCGATAAAAAGACCATCACTGCGGTTGCGAATGGCAGAACCACTTTTGACCAGAAGACCATTTCATAATGGGCTGCATTCAGATCATTCTTTTTCAGGTATTCAATATATTTATATAACCCCATTGCAGAAAGACTACGCGGTTTAATCGCGATCACATCGATCAGTTCAGGGTCAACCAGACTCGCTTGCAGCATGTGAATAGCTTGCGACGATTCGACGCTATCATCACTGATACGGCTATTGCTCACGCCATTCAGAAGCCATTGGTTGTTTTCATAAGTGGCACTTTTTGCATAAATCATCCGCGTTAGCTGGCGATGATCACTGATCTCATAGATATAAATCTCACGCAGTTCACCACTGGAGAGGACTCTACGCACATTGATTATACGCGCTTCATCACGCGTCCAAAACCCTTTTTCAATCTTCTTGTCCACATACCCCGTTAACGCTTCACTGCGAATTTCTTGCGCCAGCCGCTCACTCTCACTTGAAACAAACTCACTAATGATGACCGCAACGACTACCAATATTAAACCGGCTTTCATCACTGACCAGGTGATTCGACCAATCGAAATCCCCGCTGAGCGCATCACCACCAGTTCGCTATTGCTCGCCATGACGCCTAACCCCATCACAGAACCGAGCAATGCCGCGACTGGAAACAGGTCATAAGCGAGCCTTGGCAGGGTTAGCCCCACATAAGAGAGCGCAAGCAACGAGCTATAGCCACCTTTACCAATGTATGACAGTTCATTGACAAACGCAGCAAATGAAAATAGCGCAAGCAGAATCAACATGACCAGCAACACACTCCCGATAACGGTACGCATAATATAGCGATCTAATATCCTCATCGCTATTGCTCCTTACCCGTGATCAGACGATCCGCTGAGTGCCGACTTTTCAAGCTCAACCAACTCACCCCGTACTGTTTATAGAGCAATATACCAGTCAATAACAGTACACTGCCGTGAGTCCACCATAGACCAGCGGCTTGCACGACCACTTCACGCTCAATCCAGGTTCTTCCCACCCCCATCAGGTTGCTATAGATAAAATAGACCAGAATCGCCACAAACAATTTGGCATAGCGCCCCTGACGTGGATTTGTCCGGCTCAACGGAACCGCGAGTAACGCCAGTAAAATGGTCGACAATGGCATCGCCAGTCGCCAGTGTAGTTCCGCTATATCAAAGCGTCGCAAATCCTCAAAATCCCGCTGATGTTCTTTTGCAAATTGACGTCGAATTTCCGCATCTAACAACTCACGGGTCGAATACGCCTTATGCTTGCGGTTAGAGCGCACCACCTCTTGCTCCTGAATGCGAATCGCATGTGTTTTAAACTTCATTATTGTAAAGTCAGGGCTCCCCGGTAACCCCTCATATCGGTAGCCATCCTGAAGTTCAAGATAGCGATCACCACTGCTCTCTTTGACGAAATGACGGCCATCGCTTGCAGAGAGAATGACCTGCACTCCATCGCGCTCACTATGGAGAAATATATCGCTCAGTTCAGTTTGATCAGCAGAGATATACTCAGCATAAAAAACACCTTCTGAACGAGCAGGAGCAGTGAACCGTCCAGATGCAATACCGGCCATCGTTGCTGCTGCCTTTTCCCGGTCCTGAATTCGATAGGTCTGCTCAGTCGCCCATGGTGCGATATAAAAGGTAATCAAAGAGACAATCATCGCCACCAATACCGCCAGTAAAAACACCGTTTTATAGATACGACCGACACTCACTCCACAAGCTAACATTGCCACCATTTCACTATCTTTGTAGAGCCGGCTAAAGGCGATCAAGACCGACAGGAATAATGCCAACGGCAACATAATCACCAATGCATCGAGTGTCTTGAGCATTAAGATGGTTAGGATTACATCGCTGGAAAGCACACCCGTGCTAGCATCTGCAAGGTAATAGACAAAGCGATTACTGAGAAAAATCAGCAACAATACCGTCACAACAGCAACCAGGGTCAACAGCACTTCTTTCAGAATATAACGACTGATGATCACTATTGACACCTAAAGCCTGACGTAAGACCATAAAATGGTGCGATGGACGGTGTAAACAGGGCTTGATTCATGTAGACTTTTTTGAAAATAGTTTGCATGTGATGGTCAACATCATACCGCATCAGGCAAACCGAAAGGAACTAAACGGGAAAATGGTAGCCAAAATCACAGCTCAAGGCAAATCATCCGCGAAGACAAACAATAGCAGGAGTATTCATGGACTTTAAAATCATCAACAGCATCATTGGAAAACAGCGCTCAGCATGCCTCGTCGTTGGCGTTCATGAAGCTGGCAAACTCAGCGCTTCTGCAAAACATCTGGATAAAACCAGCCGTAGCCACATCGGTAAGATCCTCAAAAAGGGTGATATCAAAGGGAATATGGGTGAAACGCTGCTACTGCATGCGATTCCGAATAGCGCTGCCGAGCGAGTATTACTGGTAGGATGTGGAAAAGAAGAAGAGATCAACGACCAGCAGTTCCGCAAGATTGCCACTACAGCGACCAATGCGCTCGACAAGATCAATGTTAAAGAGGCAGTCAATTACCTCGGCGAATTGAAGGTAACAGGCCGCGACCTGCCGTGGAAGATCCGTCAAATGAGTGAAGCAACCTGCGATGCCCTCTATCGTTTTGAAGAGATGAAAAGCAAAAAGCAGCAGCGTCCAGCGGCTGGCCTTAAAAAGATCAGTTTTCACATTGCGGGGACTGCCAATCGCACCCATTGCAGAGCGGCAGCCAAAACCGGCCTTGCCATCGCCAACGGCATGACCATTGCCAAAGACCTCGGCAACCTGCCCGGTAACGTCTGCACCCCAACCTACCTTGCCAACAAGGCAAAGGCAATTGGCAAGGGAAATAGCAAACTTAAGATAACCGTGCTGGACGAAAAGCAGATAACGGCACTGAAAATGGGTTCTTTTCTCTCCGTAACGCGCGGTAGCCGTCAGCCCGCAAAACTGATCACGCTTGATTACAAGGGTGGCAAAAAGAACGAGAAGCCAATCGTACTGGTTGGCAAGGGCGTTACCTTTGATTCTGGCGGTGTCTCGATCAAACCATCACCGACCATGGATGAGATGAAATACGATATGTGCGGTGCAGCCAGTGTGCTGGGCGTGATCGCTACCATTAGCGAGTTACAATTGCCAGTGAATGTCGTCGGCGTAGTCCCTGCCTGTGAAAACATGCCCGATGGCGATGCCAGTAGGCCGGGGGACGTGGTGACTAGCATGTCTGGCCAGACCATCGAGGTATTGAACACCGATGCTGAAGGACGACTGATTCTGTGTGATGCCCTCACCTACAGCGGACGTTTCAAGCCACAAGTGGTAATCGACATCGCAACCCTGACCGGTGCCTGTGTGATGGCACTTGGCAGCCATGCCAGCGGTGTTCTCGGTAATGACGATGGTCTGGTTGATGAGCTACTCACGGCAGGCAAAAACAGTAATGATCGTTGCTGGCAGTTACCGCTATGGGAAGAGTACGATGCACAGTTGAAGAGTAACTTCGCCGACATGGCGAACATCGGCGGACGTGAAGGCGGCACCATCACCGCCGCCTGTTTCCTTGCTCGTTTTACCCAGGATTACACCTGGGCACATCTCGATATCGCTGGAACAGCATGGCATTCCGGTGCGAAAAAAGGTGGTACGGGACGTCCGGTACCACTCTTGACCCAATATATTCTGGACAAATGCGGAAAGTAAACACATAAAATGACCCGCGTTGATTTTTACATTTTGCCGGATGCGGCTGCCGACGGACGCGAACATTTCGCGTGCCGTCTGGCAGAAAAGGTCTATAAAATGGGGCATACGCTCTATCTGCACACCGACTCCCCGCAGCAGGCACAGAAAATTGATGAACTGTTGTGGGGCTATAAAGAGTGTAGTTTTCTGCCCCATGCGATTGAAGGCGCCCCTCATAATAACGGCTATCAAAATGAGGCACCAAAAATACTCATCGGCTATCGCAGTGAAACCCCGTCCGAACCCCATAGCCATAGCGATGTGTTGATCAATCTTGCACCTTTTGTACCAGGGTTTTTCAGCCGGTTTGAACGCGTTGCTGAACTCATTAATCAAGCTGAAGACCTTAAGGTTGCCGGACGTGAGCGCTTCAAATTCTATCGTGATCGAGGCTACCAACCTGAAACCCATAAGATCTGAGGAACCTCGCCATGCCTGACAAGGAATCAAAACCAGTCAACATCCCGGTGCTAAGAGATGTAGTGATACCTGTCACTGCTAATGCTAATGCTAATAAAGCGAATGTGGTAGCGGTTGAACCTTCATTGCTTAATGCTACCTTACAAGCCGAAATCGATACCATCATCAATCAGGCGCGCACTGACTTTGAAGCGACGATTGCCCAGTTGCAGAAGGAGATGCAGCAGCGTGTCAAGCGTGAACTTAACGAACTACATGTCCAGCTAACCACTGATGATTAACCCCTTTTACCGCTGCTCTGTATCCGTTCTCGAGCGTTGTAAAAGGCCGATCTTGATTCCCGATTAATCCCCGGATGCGCTACAATAGCGCATCTTGAGACAGCACTCAGACGCAAAATTCGCTTCACAATAGACGGAACACCATGGAAAAGACCTACACCCCGCATTCAATCGAACAACACTGGTACGAAACCTGGGAAAAAGGTGGCCATTTTGCCCCTTCTGGTAGCGGTGAAACCCCCTATTGCATCATGATCCCACCGCCCAATGTCACCGGCAGCCTGCATATGGGCCACGGTTTCAATAACACAGTGATGGATCTGCTGACCCGTTACCACCGCATGAAGGGGCAGGATACTCTGTGGCAAGCGGGCACCGATCACGCCGGTATTGCCACCCAAATGGTAGTTGAACGCCAATTGGCAGCCACTGGTCATACTCGCCATGACCTTGGCCGTGAAGCATTCATCGACAAGGTGTGGGACTGGAAAGCCGAATCGGGTGATGCGATCACCAAACAGCTGCGCCGTTTAGGTTCATCTCTCGATTGGGAAAACGAACGTTTCACGATGGATGCCGGCCTTTCGGATGCAGTCAAAGAGGTCTTCGTTAAACTACATGAAGAAGGATTGATCTACCGTGGCAAACGCCTGGTTAACTGGGACCCAAAACTGCACACCGCCGTTTCTGATCTTGAAGTCCTCTCTGAAGAAGAGAGTGGCCACATGTGGCATATGCGTTATCCGCTCGCCGATGGCAGTGGTCATTTGATTGTTGCCACCACTCGTCCTGAAACAATGCTCGGTGATGCCGCCGTTGCGGTGCATCCGGGGGATGAACGTTATACCCACCTGATAGGTCAGCAGGTCAAACTACCCTTTACCGATCGCCTAATTCCAATCATTGCTGATGACTATGTGGATCCTGAATTTGGCACCGGTTGTGTGAAGATTACCCCTGCCCATGACTTTAACGATTACGGCGTGTGGAACGGCCACCGTGATGAGTCTGCAATTACCGCGCTACCTAACGGTGGTTTGATTAATATCTTCACCATCGATGCGGCGATTATTGGTGCGGATGATGAACACAGCAATATTATTCCTGCTGAATTCTACGGACTGGATCGCTACGACGCGCGTAAATTAGTGATTGAAAAACTCGCTGCTGGTGGCCTGCTAGAAAGTATTAAAGAACATAAATTAATGGTTCCCAGAGGTGACCGTTCTGGTGCAGTGATCGAACCATTCCTTACCGACCAGTGGTACGTAAAAGTTGCGCCGCTAGCAGAGCCTGCGATCAAAGCCGTTAAAAATGGTGACATCAAGTTTGTGCCAGATAACTGGAAAAATACCTACTATGAATGGATGAACAACATCGAAGACTGGTGCATCTCGCGTCAGATCTGGTGGGGCCATCGCATCCCTGCATGGTATGACGAACATGAGAATATTTACGTCGCTCGTTCTGAAGAAGAGGTGCGCAGCAAACATAATCTGAGTGCTGAAGTTGTACTACGTCAGGATGAAGATGTGCTCGATACCTGGTTCAGCTCCGCACTATGGCCCTTCTCTACCCTCGGTTGGCCGGAAGAGAGCGAACGCCTGAAAAACTTCTATCCCACCCAGGTGTTAGTGACCGGTTTTGACATCATCTTTTTCTGGGTCGCGCGTATGATTATGATGGGGATGAAATTCATGGATGGCCAGGTACCGTTCAAGGATATCTACATCCACGGCCTGGTGCGTGACTCCTTTGGGCAGAAGATGTCTAAATCAAAGGGCAACGTGCTTGATCCGATTGACCTGATTGACGGCATTGAACTCGAAGCACTCATCAGCAAACGTACCAGCGGTATGATGCAGCCGCAATTGGCTAAGAAGATCGAGCAGCAGACCCGTAAAGAGTTTCCTGACGGTATCCCCTCCTTTGGTACCGATGCGCTGCGTTTTACCTTTGCAGCGCTTGCCTCAACTGGACGTGACATCAAGTTTGATCTTAAGCGGGTTGAAGGCTATCGCAACTTCTGTAACAAATTATGGAATGCGGCGCGTTATGTGCTGATGAACACAGAAGAGAAAGCGATTGGCCTGGGTGAAGCGGTTGAATTGAGCCTGCCAGATCGCTGGATCACCTCACGTCTGCAGACGGTTGCCGCGCAAGTACAGAACTCAATTGAAAATTATCGTTTTGATCACGCAGCGCAGACGATTTATGAGTTTACCTGGAATGAGTATTGTGACTGGTACTTGGAGCTATCCAAACCGATTCTTTATTCTGATGAAAGTTCAGCCGCAGCGCTACACGGCACTCGCCAGACTTTATTAAATGTGCTGGAAGGTATTCTACGACTGGCCCATCCCGTGATTCCGTTTATCACCGAAGAGATCTGGCAGCGCGTCGCACCACTGGCGGGCATTGAAGGTGAAACGATTATGTTGCAGCCTTATCCGGAATCAGATGAGAGTAAGATTGATCAACAGGCAATTGATGATATCGAATGGCTAATGGCATGCATTCTGGGGGTACGTAAGATCCGTAGCGGGATGAATATCCCACCCAGCAAACCACTGCCGATACTGCTACAAAATAGCAACACCGATGACGCGGCAAAACTTGAAAACAATCGTGATTTTCTCATGACACTAGCAAAACTCGAGTCCGTAACGATCCTCTCTGAAGATGATGATGTCCCTGAGTCCGCCACCGCACTAGTGGGTGAAATGAAGCTGCTAATCCCAATGGCAGGTCTAATCGACAAAGAAGCTGAGATCGCCAGACTGACGAAAGAGATCGGCAAGCTAGAAAAAGAGTTGGCGCGCATCAGTGGCAAACTCACTAACCCCAATTATGTTGAGAAAGCACCAGCCACTATCGTTGAAAAAGAGAAAGAAAAGTTAGCAGAGATACAATCATCACTGGCTAAGTTGAAAGAACAACGGACACGTATCAAAGCGATGTAATCAACCTGCAAGGAGCATAAGATGAAGAGAGTACTCACCCTGTTAGCACTGTTTATCGCCACCATTGGCCCATTTCAATTTGCCAATGCCAATACTGGTGAAGTCGCGCGTGGCCAATTTACATCAGCGATTGAAGCGCGTGAACCTGTCGATAAGATTAACGTGCTAAGTAACGATGTGAACAAGATCTATTTCTTTAGTGATCTGCGCAATTTGCAAGGCCAAATAGTCATCCATCGCTGGCTGCTTGCCGGTCAAGTAATGGCAGAGGTTAGCTTTAATGTTGGCGGGCCACGCTGGCGTGTCAACTCCAGCAAGGCCTTACAACCTGGCTGGGTCGGTGACTGGATGGTAGCCGTAGTAGATGGTAACGGCGTGGTTGTTTCTGAGCAGACCTTCAAATACATCGAAGCAGGTCAATCAAGATAGTCTTTGCTAAGAGGTGTCGATGTCACCATCTATTTTTACTCTTCACTTAATGAGAGTAATCTGGCATTACCACCGATAGCTGAAGTATTAACCGTTAAGGTGCGCTCCGTCGCAAAACGATGCAGGTAATGCGGGCCACCGGCTTTGGGGCCGGTACCCGATAGCCCTTCACCACCAAAAGGCTGCACCCCAACCGTCGCACCAATCATATTGCGGTTTATGTAGAGATTACCTACTCGTACCCGTTGTTGGATATAACGAGCGGTTGCTTCAATGCGACTATGAACGCCAAGTGTCAGACCATACTGCGTAGCATTGATCGACTTAATCACATCATTAAGGCCATTCTCAGAAAAGCGCACTACATGCAGGATTGGCCCAAACACCTCGCGTTCAAGCAGTTCAATAGCAGAAATTTCAAATAGGTGCGGCGGAAAATAAGTCCCCTCCTTTAGCCCCTCAGGCAGTGTGCATTGGTAGAGTAATGTAGCAGACTCTTTCATTTGATCGGCATGTGCCTGCAGTGTTTCACACGCTGCACGGTCGATTACCGGGCCAATATCCGTCGCCAATAACAGTGGATCACCCATCACTAACTCAGCCATCGCACCACATAACTGTGCGATAATTTGCTCAGCGATATTGTCCTGTAAAAACAGTATACGAAGTGCTGAGCAACGTTGCCCAGCACCATTAAATGCTGACTGAACCACATCAATGACCACCTGTTCAGGCAATGCTGAACTATCCACAATCATGCAGTTTTGGCCGCCCGTCTCGGCAATCAACGGTACGATCGCTCCATCTCGATTAGCTAACGCGCGGTTAATCATCTGCGCTGTTTCAGTGGAGCCAGTAAAGGCGATGCCCGAAGTGCGCTTATCATTAACCAGTTGCATGCCAATCGTACGGCCGCTGCCGATGACTAGATGCAACACCTCAGCGGGTATACCAGCCTGATGTAGTAACTGCACAGCCCGTGCCGCAACCAAAGGCGTCTGCGCGGCCGGTTTTGCAATCACACTATTACCCGCAGCGAGTGCGGCACTCACCTGTCCAACAAAGATTGCCAACGGGAAATTCCACGGACTAATACAGACAAAAACGCCACGCCCGTGTAGCGAAATTGCGTTATGTTCACCGGTGGGGCCAGGCATCAACTCAGGGTCAACGAACGTCTCACGTAACATGGAGGCATAATAACGACAGAAATCAACCGCCTCACGCACCTCTCCCAAACTATCAATCACTGTTTTACCCGCTTCTCGTACACACAGTGCAACCAGCTCTGCCCGGTTCTCTTCCAGTAGTTGCGCTGCGCTCTCCAATATCGCAGCACGTGCAATGACAGATGTAGCAGACCATGCCGGTGCCGCATCCGTTGCACTAGCAAGTGCTTCAGCGGTAATAACATCACCCGCATTAAATGCAACCCCCGTGGCATGATGCCGATTGGCCGGTGAAAAAATGGTTTGCCGTTCGCACGACTCAATCATCTCTTTACCATTGATGATTGCAGCCGCCCGCCAATGCTCAATATCATTAACGCGACCATCAGCCGTGATGAATACACTTAACTCTGTCGCTAGTGATTGAGTAACAGCATCACTATAGAGATTAAGTCCGCTTGAATTACAACGCATCTCACCATAAAGGTTTTTCGGCAATGGAATATGAGGATGAGGTTTTTGATCGCTTGCATCCAGTTCACGCATGGGGTCGCTGACAATCTCTTCAATCGCGACATGCCGATCAGTGATGCGATTGACAAACGAGGTGTTGGCACCATTTTCAAGTAAGCGCCGCACCAGATATGGCAATAGCGATTGATAACTTCCAACCGGCGCATAGACCCGACAAAATGAGCGATGTTTATTAATCACCTCACGATAAAGCGCCTCCCCCATTCCATGCAGGCGCTGGAACTCAAACGGTTTATCACCCGCGAACGCTATAATAGAGGCAATGGTATGTGCATTATGGGTGGCAAACTGAGGATAAAAGTCATCTTCTGCTGCCAGTAATTTTTGAGCACAAGCCAGATAAGCAACGTCGCTGGCAATCTTACGAGTATATACGGGATAACCGTCAAGACCGCGCTCCTGCGCGCGTTTGATTTCCGTATCCCAATAGGCCCCCTTCACCAATCTGACTGGAATCTTTCGACCAACCTCGTTGATGAGTGCCTGCAACCAGTCAATCACCATTGGAGCCCGTTTCTGATACGCCTGTACAGCAAGCCCTAACCCATGCCAGCCTTCCAGTGATGAATCATGATAGACCGCTTCAAAGAGGTCGAGTGAAAGCATTAAGCGATCCGCTTCTTCGGCATCAATGATCAGTGTGATGCCGGCGGCACAGGCCTGTTGTGCAAGGCTCAATAGTTTAGGCGTGAGCTCCTTTAACACCTGGGCACGTTGAAACGGGTCATAGCGAGGATGTAACGCGGAGAGTTTTATTGAGATACCAGGGCCCTCATACAATGTTTGATCACTCGCTACATCACTGGCAATCATGCTGATTGCATGCCGATAGGCATCAAAGTAACGGTTGGCATCGGCACGCGTTAATGCTGCTTCACCCAGCATGTCATACGAATAACGATAGTCGCTATTGTCTATCTCTCGACTGCGAGCAAGTGCCGCATCGATGGTCGCTCCCATCACAAACTGTTGTCCCATAATGCGCATCGCGTGACGGATCGCAAGGCGAATAACAGGCTCACCACTCTTGCTGATCAGCCGTTGTAAAAAGTGACTGCCATTAGAAAGTGTGTCGTTTTCAAAACCAACAATGCGGCCTGTTAACATCAAGCCCCAGGTAGAAGCGTTAACAAACATGGATGAGCTACGCCATAGATGGCTGCCCCAATTGGCATTTCCAAGTTTATCCTGAATAAGACGGTCAGCGGTTTCATTGTCCGGAATGCGTAACAGCGCTTCAGCAATACACATCAACACCACGCCTTCCTGAGATGAAAGGTCATACTCTTGCATAAAGGCATCGATACTGCCTTGCGCCTGCGCCTTTTCACGCACCGCAATCACCAGTTCTCGTGCGTGAGCATCAATTTCCTGTCTTGCACTGTCATCAAGTTGTATCTGACTTAGCCGTTGCTGAACAGCGAGCGTTTCATCGGCAAGCCACGTATCATCAATCGCGCAACGTAGCGGGTTTTTATCACTTGCTAATGGTTCAAATATCATCCTGACGGAAGCCTTTGTAGCCTAAATCGAGCCTCAATTGTACTCCCTGTTTTTACACCATTGCCAGGAAGCTATTCACTGAGCTGCTCAACCTCATCCAGTTTCTCTCTGGCTGCTTTGATCGCACGGTTTTGTCGCTCCTGCTTGTCCACGAAGTAGAGGTAGTAACCGCACAGACAGGGAAACAGCACAATAAATAACACACCGCCCACCTTTCGACTCAGTTTCGCCCACTGCCAGACAAATACAAGCCGTTGAATCGCAAAAATCCACATCACCAAGCCACACAGGCCCAGGCCAATCCAAAGTGGTGTTTTCGAGATTGAGGCAAAGGATTCACTCACCAACCCGTCTTTACGCAACTCTGGCAGAAAAATTGAAGCAACAATCAGCAGTAGGATGAAAATAGTCACACCCCAGTAAGCACAGGCATATATTTTTCTACTCAATTCCATGGATATAGCTCATCATTGTCAAAAATAGTATTGTATCGCTTTCGCCATGTAACAGAAAAATAATTTTTAGCGAAGTAGCGACACAATTGCGGTACTATTTTAGAAGGTTAGCACCAATACCCCATCCGCTTGCAGCGAGGTTGTTTATTCCAAATATACCCGCCCCGGCTTAGCCGGGACGGGGGTTTATGAAATAGTTAACGTTTTATGGTG
>QIJH01000249.1 GCA_003232725.1 Chromatiaceae bacterium
CATATTGGTCATCAATGGTGTTGTAACGAATCACACCACCTGATGTCCCGATCCAGACATAATCGCCATCAATCGCCATCCCTTTTACATTGCGGTTACCGACACGAAAGTGAGCAAACTGACTATCTCCCGTTAGCTGTGTCGCAGGTGTTTCTGCACTCCCGCCTCGCCCTGCAAGATCTGCCTGAGGGGTTGAAGGCTGCGGGAAGGTACTGCTTTGCGCCATAGGCGCAGGCGTCGGGCTATCCATCGGCGGATGGTTAAGTGGTACCTGCGCACCCGCTTGCAACTCACCTGCCACCATTGAACTGGCAGCGGATTGCACCTTTTCCCTCGCAACCTCATTATTCGCCTGCTGCATGCCCAACTGATATCCGCCGACCACCATCAACCCCATGACGATCACCACGACAGCTAAAGTCTTGAAATTCAGATTCACTTCAATTCATGCCAGCCATTACCGGCCGGAAATGACTCATCGAGATTTATTGCCCATACCCCAGGCGCGTCACACCACCCCGCGTACCGACCCAGATTTCCCCTGCAGGGTGTGCAATTACCGCATAAACATTGTCATCAATCAGACCATTAGCGCCACCTTTAGCAAAGGTCTGCCATGCCTTGCCATCATAACGAGACAATCCCTTATTGGTACCAAACCAGAAGACACCTGCTGCATCCTGAGCAATACTATAAACAACATTTCCCGCAAGGCCATCTTCGATGGTCAGGCTTTGCCATGTTTCACCATCATAAAAACTCACCCCGCCACCCCACGTACCCGCCCAGACATCACCGTTGGCAGCCACATGCACAGAAAAGACATAACCGGGATTATAGCTCTGCTGCCCTTCAGTCATTACGCTAAGATCATGCCGCTCACGCGTACCCAGGCCGGTGTTCTGACTAAGCGGCAGATTATTGGTATTGGGCGCGCCCACACCATCTTCATGAGTAAAGGCGTGCCAGCTGGTACCATCAAACATTGAAATACCGCCTTCAGTGCCGAGCCACATACGCCCCTGATCATCGCTGGCGATGCCATAAACCCATTCATTGACCAGCTCTTTTACATAAGTCGCGGTAAATTCATCCTTGGTACTATCAAACTGGTTAGCACCGCCCCAGGTACCAACCCACAGATTGCCATCCTTTGATTCGCCAAAAGAGTAGACCCAATAGTCAGCCAGACCATGCATCGGGAAAAAGGTTTTCCACTCACCATCACGCAAGCGCGTCATGCCGCCACCATTGGTGCCAAACCACTTACTACCCTGGCTATCAACCATAATGCTAAAGACATACTCATTTGCCAGACCGTCGCGACGAGAATAGGTTGCGCGCATGTCATAACTGTCAAGGTCAATTTCCAACACGCCAGCAGAGGTGCCTACCCAGATCGCCTTACCCACCTCATCTAGCGCCAGCGAACGCACAAAAACATTGTCGCCGACACCAAAAGACTCCAGCACACGAGGCAAACTGCTACGAACGCTGGCCGTAGTATCAACGGGTGAAATCAGTGGTGCTTCAGTCACATCGGCAGGAGCAGCAACACTTTTGATATCACTCACCGCCACAACAGCAGTTGCTACTGGCGCTGGCTCACTCGGCATCACAACCGCTTCATTGGTTTCATTATCGCTAGCGGAACAGGCAGATAACAATAAGGTGGAGAACAGTGTCAGTGAAGCAAAAAATAAACGCGCTCTCATCGACGCAGTTTTCTCAGGTAGGTAATCACATCAAAAATATCATTATCCTTAAGAATACCGCGGAATGCAGGCATCATCCCTCGCCCATCCCTGATTTTTTGTAGCAACTCATGATCTGCGATCATCAGTCCTTCACCACGTGAAAAGTCAGCCACGCCAGGAAAGGTGCTCTTACCACTACCCCCGTGGCACTTTTTACATTGCTGATTATAAATCTTACCGCCCTTAACAGGATCGCCGGCCATCGCCTGCGGCATGGCAAACAACATTGCACCGCTCAACAACAATGCGCCACGCAGAGCGCGGGCACCTACTTTCAATAAACTGACGTTATTCATGATCATGCCTCCTCATTCATTAACTCTAGGAGTCTGTCGGATTCAGGGTGAATCTACTGCGGACATAGTGCCCTTTGGGTAAAAGCATTTCGAGCCATTTTCTCGATCCTTTTCGTTGAATATGCCCAATATTCGCCTCAAACGATCAAAAAAATGGAATCAAAATAGTTTCCCCTCGCTACGATCACCTAAACCCGACAGACTCCTAGCCAGTACAAAGACCTCTTCAAAAGACCTCTTCATTAGTTTCTCACATCTTGATGCTTGATGCCCTGTAGAAGCGCATAATCGCCCCGATAAGCCGCTTCCAGCGCAGCTATCACCTGCGGACTATCCCATTCACGCTCACCCTCGATATTCATCAATAGCTGCCCATCTGACCCTATCAGGTAAGTATCGGGAAACACCTGCGCGCCTAATTTACCGGCAATGGACATATCCAGGTCGATGTAACTGATAAGCTCAATTTTTCGATCGATCAGATACTCTCGCGGATGGTGTTTATCGTCATCTACCGACAGACCAAGCACTGCGAATCGCTCACTATCAAGCCGTTCAGCAAGACGTTGCAGGCTCGGCAATTCTCGACGACAAGGTGGACACCAGGTTGCCCAGACGTTAAGTACAACCACCTTGCCCTGAAGTTGAGAAATGAGTAGATCATCTCGATCTAATCCAGGCAGTAATAACTCGGAAAGTGACTCTCCAGGTACCACACGCTGATGAGATTCAGTGGCATGGTCATGCGCCATCTCACATGCCGTTAGTAGTAAGGCAAACAATGGCAACAACATGATTTTGGTCACGGTTTATCTCCGCACTGTTCATACGTCCCTTCCATATGCAGAAGGGATGACGAAGAGTTCGTATCGCTAAGGGATCACCTCATCAATCACAATTTCGATCCCAGATGCTCCGATTTTCACATTCTGAACCCCACCCTGCATATCACCACTCTGCGGTGTTGCATTGCCACTACGAGAGATGCGCGCCATCACCATCACTTCCGAGGTGCTAGAGAGGTTCATTGAGGCATCCATCGCCATCGAATCATTCAGCGTAAACTCAATCGGCATCTTACCCGCTTCGGTTTTCAGAATAGCCAACGGCATGCGTGGGCCGCTCATCGCGCGAGCAAAGATATAGATGGTATCGGTTGGTAACACCTCAGCCGCCAGCGATTGAGACAAGGTCACCACGCCACTCACGGTTGAACCTGCAGATGCAGTGGTGGTAACGGCTGCTGCAGTAGCACTTGCCGCAATGCCAACGGCATCCCCACCCGTTGAACTAGCGCGCTGCGACTGCATCAACTGTTCTGTTTCAGCAATATTGCCCGCCATCGTGCGTGCTGTCTGCGAATCAGGATCGAGCATCGCAAGGATTCTTTTCCAGTAGATCAGTGCTGATTCAAAATCGGCACGCTCATAGGCTGCCGTACCCGCCAGCCATAATGCTTTCTGATTTTGTGGATCAAGATTCAATGCCCGCATAATCAACTGCATGGGTCGCCCTTCAAGGGTCTGTTCACCACTGCTCATCGCCATCGCATCTGCATAATCGGTTAACAGTTGCGCATCGTTATCGACAATCGAGACCGCCTTTGAAAAGGCTGCTACTGCATCACCATAACGGCTTAACGCATAATAAGATCGGCCCAGCATTGCCCAGCCCTGCACATCACTCGGATCTTTTTCAAGACGAGCCGAGAGCTGACTCACCATCATTGAGACCTGATCCGTCATCTCTCCCGCAGTCATCTCGCCGCCTGCTTTAGAAGGAAGCGCCACCTCTTGTGCTGCTGGTGCCACCAGTTCTACCTTGCCCAGCTGAAGGTAAAGCGGCACAGTGATTCCCACCACTACCAACGAGACAATACCTGCAGTGATTTTACTGGCACCTGCTCTGGATCTTTTTTCGCCGTCGGCTGGTAACGCGACATCTTCTAACAGGCGCTGTTCCAACTCCAGCTTCCCCTGCTCACACTGATCCTTAGTAATAATGTCATTGAGTAGATCATTTTCCAGTTCAATCATTTGATCTTTATAGATAGAGACATTAAGCGCATCCTGCTCAATCACAAACTCACTCTCTTTTTTACCCAACTGCAACAACGGCGGTAGTAAAAACAGCAAAGCAGCCAGCGTTAGCAATACCGCTACAATCCAAAAAATAATCATGCCTTAAATTTCCTCTGCGTCAGCCTTAGCTGGTTTTCACACTTACTGATTGCACTCAAAACGGACCGTACACTGGGCCGACTTTTATTGATCGCCTAACAAGGTATCTGCACGCTTACGATCTTCATCACTCATCGGCACTGTCTTAACAGTACGCTTACGTATTTTCAGACTAATGAACAATACAACGCCACCAATCAGCAACAGTATAAACGGCCCAAACCATAGTAGGTAAGTGGTCGATTTAACCGGTGGACGAAAGCGAATAAAATCACCGTAACGCTGCACCATAAAATCGGTTACCTGCTCATCATCCTTACCCAGGCGCATTTGATCCCGTATTTCAGTGCGCATATCAATCGCAAATTCTGAATGTGAATCACCCAACGACTGATTTTGACATACCAGACAACGCAGCTCATAGGCAAGCGCCATCACGCGTTTTTCCAACACATGATCAGGCTGCATCAACGCCGCTTCTTTGGCCTGTAGCAACGGTGAAATAACCATTACAGACAACAACATCAAACAGGAAATTACTCGTTTCATCCCTGTAACTCCTTCACCAGTTTCACCACGTTCTCTTCTAACGATTTAGCCGTGATTGGACCTGTATGTTTATAACGAATAATGCCTTGTTGATCGATCACGTAGGTTTCGGGTACGCCGTAGACACCAAAATCCATCCCAACTTTACCATCGCCATCATAGACACTTGCGTAGTAAGGATCACCCAGCGCGCGCAACCACTGCAGTGCATCAGCGCGTTGGTCTTTATAATTTAGCCCCACAATTGGCACTAAATTTTTCCGCCCCAAATCTACAAACAGCGGATGTTCGTCACGACAGGGGCGGCACCAGGATGCCCATACATTAAGAATCCACACCTTTCCTTTCATCTGTTCAGAGACAAATTGCACCTCAGGGTTGCGCAGGTCTGCTACCGTAAACACTGGCGCTGGCTTACCCACCAACGGTGATGGCACATCGCGAGGATCGAGGTAAAGCCCCTTTCCCAGAAACCACACCATCACCAAAAACACCACCAGTGGTGTCAGGTATTTTAAATAGCGAACCATTACGCCTTCGCCTCCCGCGCAACAGCGGGTGTATCACCAACATTACCAGCGGTATCACTGTTCGCTGTTGCCATTTTTTTCTTCTCCGCCTCTTTACGCTGGCGCGAAACGATTCGATAACGACGATCAGACATGGCGAAGAAACCACCGAGAGCCATCAAAGCGCACCCTCCCCAGATCCAGTTTACAAAGGGCTTATGATAGATACGCACACTCCAGGCACCACCACTGACCGGCTCACCGAGCGATACATAGAGGTCACGGGTGAAACCACTATCGATCGCCGCTTCGGTCATCGGCATCGTCTGTACGTTATAGATACGTTTTTCAGGATGCATCAACATCACATTGTTACCATCCTTCATCACCTGAATATAACCACGTGTCGCCTGGTAGTTGGGGCCCGCCAGATCAACCACGCCATCAAAACGGAAGGTGTAGTCACCCACCGTTGTGACGTCACCGATATCCATACGAACATCTTTTTCAGTCTCATAACTGCCAATCATGGTGACACCGACTACAAATACCGCCATGCCAAGATGACCTGTCTGCATTCCGTAGTAACTCATCGAAATCCCTTTCAGACCATTGCCACGCTGGATACGACGGGTAAACCCTAAAACAATGGTCACCATAATCCAGATCGCCAATAACAGGCCAACACTGGTCATTATCATCCAGTCGCCCATGGTAAATGGCAATATTAACGCCACAATCAATGAGACCGCGAAGGCCCAGCGCAGCAGTCGCGCCAGCTCACCCAGGTCTGCTTTTTTCCAACGCACAAACGGTGCCAGTCCAATCAGAAAGAGCAGCGGCATCATCAACGGCACAAAGACTGAATTAAAGTAAGGAGGGCCCACCGAGATCTTGCCCATATCCAATGCATCTAATAATAGTGGATACAAAGTGCCCAGCAGTACCGTGCCACACGCTACAATCAACAGTACATTATTACTCAGCAGTAGCGTCTCGCGCGACAGCATTGAAAACTCGCCACCCTTACTAACACTTGGCGCACGTACTGCATAAAGAAACAGCGAGCTACCAATGGCAACCGCAAGAAAGCCTAGAATATAGATCCCTCGATCAGGATCGGTGGCAAAAGCGTGAACCGACGTCAACACACCGGAACGTACCAGGAATGTACCCAGCAGACTCATTGAAAAGGCGATGATCGCCAACAAAATCGTCCAGTTCTTAAAGCTACCACGCTTTTCAGTGACGGCTAATGAGTGAATCAATGCAGTGCCCACTAACCATGGCATGAATGATGCGTTTTCGACTGGATCCCAGAACCACCAGCCACCCCAGCCAAGCTCGTAATAAGCCCACCAGCTACCGAGTGCGATACCGATGGTCAGAAAACACCACGCCGCGGTGGTCCATGGACGAGACCAACGTGCCCATGCTGCATCAAGGCGACCGCCCAACAGTGCGGCAATGGCGAATGCAAATGCCACCGAGAAGCCGACATAGCCCATATAAAGCATCGGCGGATGAATAATCAAACCCGGGTCCTGCAGCAGCGGATTAAGATCCCGCCCATCCATTGCCGCCGGAATCAGGCGATCAAAAGGGTTGGAAGTCAGCAGTAAAAACAGCATGAAGCCGATCGAGATCAGACCCAGCACGCCAATCACACGCGCGACCATTTCATCCGGTAGATTCTTGCTAAGAAGTGAAACCGCCAGCGTCCAGCTAGAGAGCATCAGTGCCCATAGTAACAGGGAACCTTCATGCCCACCCCACACTGCCGCGATGCGATACTCAATTGGCAACTGAGAATTGGAGTGACTCGCGGCATACTGCACCGAGAAATCATTGACGATAAAGGCGTAGGTAAGGCAACCAAAGGCGACCAGAACAAAAGCAAACTGCCCCTGTGCGGCGGGTCGTGCTACGGCAATCCATGATTCTTTTCCTTGCTGCGCACCAATCAGCGGCAGTACCGACTGAATGATCGCCATTGATAGCGCGAGTACCAGCGCATAATGTCCTATTTCAGGTATCATCTATATTCCCTCTTGTGTCTTAATTGGCATTTGAACAGCCGCTGGTGTTTCTACTGCACCTGTCATCTCAGCCGCTTCTGCTTCTGCTTTTGCTAACGCAGCCTTTTCAAGTGCATCGGCAACTTCAGGTGGCATATAGGTCTCATCATGCTTGGCAAGCACCTCATCGGCCATGAATACGCCATCACTGGTAATCTTGCCCTGCGCCACAACCCCTTCACCTTCACGAAACAGATCAGGCAAAATGCCGGTATAAATCACCGGCACCACTTCAGCATTATCGGTCACACGAAAATGCACCGTCAAGCCATCATCCTCACGCTTGATACTACCCACTTCCACCAGGCCTCCGAGGCGAAATGAACGGTCTTTCGGCGCTGCGTCGGCCTGTACCTCAGTCGGGCTAAAGAAATGGTTAATATTGCTATTCAATGCATTCATGATCAATCCAACCGCGCCTGCTAATGCGGCCAAACCAACAACAATAAACACCATACGCTTATGTCTAGACTTCATCCCGATACCTCTGAATCTTTCATACGAATCATACGTCCCAGTCGCAGCACCACACTACGTCTGCGACGCATCACCAGAACCACTTCAACGACCATAAACAGGGCAGTCACAAAATACGAGCCCCAGATGTATAAGCCATGGCCACCCATCGCAAACCATTCGCTCATGCCTGCTCTCCCTTCAATAGTGTTTTCACCCACGCGGTGCCCGATTCTCTTTCCAGAATAGTACTGCGTACACGAGACAAAGAGACCGCAACCGCATAAAACCAACAAGCAAAGGTCATCACCAACAAAGTCCAGAGCATGATTTCTGACATGCTGCTCTCAATACCGCCATCAACCACTTTAATCGAGCTACCCTGGTGTAACGTATTCCACCACTGCACCGAGTAATAAATAATTGGCACATTGATCACGCCGACTAACGCCAGCAGGCCACTGGCACGCGCAGCGCGGCGCGGATCATCAATCGCCGATTCCAGCGCCATAAAGCCTACATAAAGAAAAAGTAAAATCAGCTCAGAGGTGAGGCGCGCATCCCATACCCACCAGGCACCCCACATCGGTTTGCCCCACAGCGCGCCCGTCCACAGCGCAATAAAGGTAAACATCGCCCCGGTTGGCGCGAGTGAAGAGGCCATCATCGATGAGAGCCGGGTATTCCAGATCATCCCCGCCGCTGCAAAACAGGCCATCACCACATAGATCCACATCGACATCCACGCCGCGGGCACATGGATAAACATGATGCGATACCCTTCGCCCTGCTTGTAATCCGTTGGCGCGACAAAAAAACTCATATAGAGCCCAATCACTAATAAAATTGCCGAGGCAATGCCGAATCCCACAGCGAGGCGTCCCGCTAACGGATAAAAGCTTGCTGGTGATGAATATTTAAACAAGTTAAACACAATGCTTATCTTCTCTATTTTTTAAGACAATACCGCTTAACAAAAAGCTATTCTACCGAAATCCTGAGCGCTGCCGCTGAGGCCCACGGCGCAAGCACTAGCGCCAGTAACAATATTGCACCCATTAACGACAGATGACCATCCGCGCCCATTCCTGCGGCACTCGCAGTGACCGCACCGGCACCAAAAATCAGCACCGGAATATAAAGCGGTAACACCAACAACGAAACCAGCACCCCGCCACCCCGCAGTCCCAAGGTCAACGCCGCCCCAATCGCGCCTAACAAACTCAATACGGGTGTCCCGATCAACAGGGTCACCATCAACATAATCAACTCGTCGCCTTCAAGCCCAAACTGCAACCCCAACAGCGGCGACATCAACACCAACGGCAGACCAGAAATAATCCAGTGCGCCAACACCTTACCCAGCACAATCAACGACAACGGTTGCGGCACCAGCATCAACTGCTCCAGCGTGCCATCGTTATAGTCATCTGCAAACAAACGCGTTAACGACAACATCGAGGCTAGCAGTGCGGCAACCCACACCACACCTGCCGCCATCTCTTTTAATAGCGCGGCATCTGGCCCCACCCCTAGCGGAAAGAGACTCACCACGATGATAAAAAAGAACACCGTGGTCAACACATCTGAACGATGGCGCATTGCCAACGTCAGGTCACGCATCACAATACATCTCAGTGTCGACAACATCAGCGCGGCTCCGTCTCGCCAAGATACAGATGCTGCAACTGCCCCGCGTCCATCGCCACTTCCTGGTGGGTGGTCAAGATCACCATCCCGCCAGCAGCGACATGCCCCTTAATCACACCCAACAACAGCGCGACTGCCGCCGTATCCAACGCCACAAAAGGCTCATCCAATATCCACAGCTTCGCGCGCTGCAATAACAGGCGCGCCAGCGCAACACGCCGCTTCTGTCCCTGCGACAACACCTTCACTGACAACTCCACACAGTGCGCCAAGCCAAATCGCGTCAGTGCCGCTTCCACCTCTTGCTCACTGATATCTGAGCCACTCAGATTAGCAAACACCTTCAAATTCTCATAACCGGTCAATTCAAACTTGAGCCCATAGTGATGCCCTAAATAGAGCAGCTCACGATTAAAATCATCTTGCTGCTGCTCAGTTGACTCGCCATTCCAGCAAATCTCACCATTTTCCGGCAACACCAAGCCTGCAATGGCACGTAGCAGGGTCGTTTTACCACTGCCGTTTGGGCCATGCACATGCAACAGCGAACCCGCCTCCAACGAAAAAGAGAGCGCGCTAAAGAGCTGTTTATCACCTCGCACACACTCAAGTTCTTTGATTTCAAGCAATGCCTTATCCATCGCAATAAAGCCAGTTTCTCAAGCCAAAAGAGCGTCGATTATACATAAATACAACCCAAAAACCCGGCCCCTAAAAAAATTCAAAAAAACCCTAAAACCCCTATTTTCAATGGGATATTCTTATCCTTTACATTGGGACGAATAGCGAAGGCACATCAAAACCGGCGTCTATATCTGAAGCAGGCAGCCTGTCTTTTCAAATCGAAAAGTCATACCACATTACATCTTTCTCCCCTGCATAATGCCCTCAACAGTACATTGAAATCGACTCGAACACACTGTAAAAACCACTACTCCCCTACATTGCATTGCGCCAATTTCATCACTCAAAAAACGCAAAGCTCATCGATTATACGACCTTCTTTCTGACATTGCACCCAGCCTATCATTAACCTGAAAAATACGATTAAAAGCTGTGAATTCACACGAATAGTTCATTTTTACACCACACAAGCCACTCCTTTTCCCGATTCCGAACAACTAAACTGAGCCTCAATAACAAGCTACCTGTCAATTTCCTAAAAATAGTCTAGAATCTTGCGATTATGAAAAATGAATTTAGTGCGCTTAAAGCGCACATTGAAAATGTAATTGTCGGCCAGAGCAGCCTGATCGAGCGGCTGTTAACCGGCGTACTGGCTGACGGCCACATGCTGCTCGAAGGGCTACCCGGCCTGGCCAAGACGACCGCCGTCCATCAACTTGCCAGCGGCATGGCGATGCCGTTTCAACGCATTCAGTTCACACCCGACCTGATTCCTGGTGATATTACCGGCTCAGATATCTTTGTACCGCAGGATGGCCACTTCCAGTTTATCGCCGGCCCGATCTTCAATGAGATCATTCTTGCCGATGAAATCAATCGTGCGCCGCCCAAGGTGCAATCAGCACTGCTAGAAGCGATGCAGGAACGGCAGGTCACCGTTGGCGGCGTGACGCGCCCCCTACCCGATATTTTTATGGTGATCGCCACTCAGAACTCAATTGACCAAGAGGGCACCTACCCACTACCCGAGGCGCAGCTCGACCGCTTCATCATGAAAACGCACATCGATTACCCAAATGCAGAGGAAGAGCTGGAAATTCTACGGCGCGCACATCAGCCGAACAGTACTAAAAATAGCGCGGCGGTGCTAAGTGCTGCACAGGTTAAGGCCGCACGCACAGCAGTAAGCAAGGTATATATAGATGAAATGCTGGAACGCTACATCGTCACCCTGGTGGGTGCGACACGCGATCCATCGCCGTGGGACCCTGCATTGGCACCGCTGCTGGCACGTGGCGCATCACCGCGTGCGACCCTCGCACTGGCACAAACCAGCCGCGCGCGCGCCTATTTAAACGGGCGCGACTTTGTTGAACCTGGTGACATCATTGAACTGGCGCACGATGTACTCAATCACCGCATCTCATTAAGCTTCACTGCACGTGCAGAAGGGCTCGATAGCCGCCAGCTGATTGAGCGCATCACTGATGTCGTGCCAATTCCTTAACCAACACCATGCACGACCATAGCCAACAGCAAGCGCTACTCTCCACTGCCGAGCTGGAACAGCTGCAGCAAAGTGTCCTGCAACGCCGCCAACACCAGACGCGGCCACTCAACACCCCGTACGCGGGTGCATTTAATTCACTACACCGTGGCCACGGCATGGAACTGCATGACGTGCGTCCCTACCAGGCGGGCGACGACATACGCCACATGGACTGGCGCGCGACCGCACGCAGTGGCAAACCGACCAGCAAGGTATTTCTGGCCGAACGTCAGCGCAGCCTTTTTCTGCTGATCGATCGCCGCCCTTCGATGCAGTTTGGCAGCCGAGTCGAATTGAAAGCGACTACTGCAGCACGTTGTGCGGCGATCCTCGCCTTCGCTGCACTCGCCGCGCGTGAACGCGTCGCAGGCGTTGTGCTTGGCAACGAAGCACAATTCTTTTCATCATCACAGACTCTCGCAGGAACATTGCCGCTATTGCGGGCTGCCGCAGCTCCGCTGAATAACACTACACAAACCAGACCACCAGCACTCAATGCCCTCTTTGAAAAAATCAGCCACGCGGCTGAACGAGGTAGCTCGCTCACGTTAATTAGCGACCTGCATGACATCCACGAGTGCGATCAAGCAGCACTGTTCAATATCGCATCACGTTTCGAATCCATGGTGCTGCGCATCACCGACCCCGCCGAAGAGCACCTAGATGCCTGCGGTAAAATTCGTCTGGTCTCACCATTAACGGGCAACAGCCACATCATCGATACCAACAACGCAGCATTACGCGAAGCCTATGCGAAAACAATGCAACAACGTCGTCACACACTCGAGCAACTCTGCCTGCGCAGCCAACTGCCGCTGCACACCCTCTACAACCACCGCGATACGCTACAACAGTTGACACAACTTCAATGATAGCGGAAAGCAAAATGGCACTAACGACACCACTGATAGAATCAACCGCTCTCAGCGATGCGATTGCACCGCCCATCAACCATGCGCTGATCCTTGACCGTCTTGCCGACGTACAGTTCCCGACCGAACCCACGTTATGGCCAGTCTTCGCCTTTATCGGCGCACTGCTGATCATCATACTTATCTATCGTGGCTACCGTCGTCGTCAATCGCCACCACCAATCCAGGCAAACAACAACGCACAGCAAGCACTTGAGCGATTAACCATTGTTGAAAACGCGTGGACGAATGACCACATCGATGCACGTCAGGCCGCATATCGACTGAGCACACTACTCCGCCTTGGGCTTAATCTGCCGCAACTCAACCACCACTGCCCAGTGGTTCTGGCGGATAGTCACCAGGCATGGCAACAAGTACTCACGCTGTTTGACCAGCTACGTTATCAGCCCCACACGGCATCACCACTTACCCGCAATACTTTCGACCAATTACGGCGGTGGTTAAGCACATCACAACACCCCAGCACCAATAAATCAGGTAAACCAGCTGAAGCAGATGTTTGAGTTCGCCACCCCATACTGGCTCCTGCTGTTACCGCTGCCATACATGTTATGGCAATTCATTGCTCACACTAAAAAACCTCCTGGTGTTCCCTCATGCAGTCACAACGTCGCCGCCATTCGTCATAGTCAGGCGGAACTGCTCATACAGTTAGCCAATGCAAGTCAAAAGAAGTCTCGCTTACCGTGGCTATGGATACTCGGTTGCGCGCTGCTGTTTATCACGGCAGCACGTCCACAATGGTTACATCATGATGAGCCAGTTAAACGACCCGCTCACGACATGATGCTTGCTGTTGATATCTCTGGTTCAATGCTGGCACAGGACTTCATTCACGAAGACAACCTCACCAGCCGTATCGATATTTCTAAATTGATGGCGCAACAGTTTTTAAAACAACGGGATGGGGACCGAGTCGGTTTAATCGCTTTTGCGGATGATGCCTTCGTCTTTATGCCACTCACTACCGACCTCGCAATGGCACACGGTTTTCTCGGCGAGATTCATAATGGCCTTGCTGGTGAACGCACCGCGCTGGGTGATGCCATTGCGCTCGCCGCCAGCCACATGAAAGACCGCCCTGCCAAATCACGCATTCTTATTCTACTTACAGACGGCAGCCACACCACCGGGCAAGTCAGCCCTGAATCTGCCATTCTGCTCGCACAGCAATATCAACTACGCATCTATACCATCGGTGTCGGCACCAATAGCATGGCCGCCTTTCCACGCGGCCCTCAACAGCAACCGCTCTACATTGAGTTACCATTAGATGAAATATTGCTACAGCGCATCGCGCAGGAGACTGGCGGGCGCTACTTTCATGCCAACGATACGCAGACACTGCAGGCAATTTTTAATGATATCGATCAACTTGAACCCACTAACATCGATGATCCAACATTAATCCCTCGTGACGAATGGTTCTGGCTGCCATTACTGCTGGCACTATCACTAATACTGCTGAATGAGCGCAACAGACGGCAGCAGGTACTGCCATGATTGAAAGCCTGGAGCAATTAACGCTGCGCCAACCCTGGTGGCTACTGCTGCTCGTCGTACCACTCGGCATCATGATTGCTCAACAATTACACCCACGTAGCGAGCAACACAAAACGAGGCTAGCCCAATTTATCGCCCCCAACTTATGGCACTGGCTGCTCACTCAGCCACGAAACCCGTATCGCCATTCAACATCGTGGTTACTATGGGCTGCCTGGATATTAATCACCATCGCTGCCAGCAGCCCGTACGTTAGTGATAGCAATGAGGAGAACATTGCCCTCAGTATCGACATCGCAATCATCGTTGATATTTCACCATCAATGGCTGCTGATGATGTCGCCCCGACACGCTTAACACGTGCGAAACTTGAGTTGCGTGATTTCACCGACCGCCTGAAAGCAGATCGCACCAGCCTCATTGCTTACTCAGGTAACGCCTATAAAGTACTACCACTCACGGCAGATCGCGACACACTGCATCACTTCAGTAATGCGCTTGAAACCACGCTAACACGAAGACTCGGCTCCAACCTGGCACAAGGACTAGAACATGCCATTCAATCACTTGCCCATAGTGAAAAACAGGGGCGTGCCATCGTACTGCTCACAGACGGTGAAAATTTTAACCCCGAAGAAAGTATCAACATCGCCAAGCGCCTGCATAAAATCAAGATGCCATTAATGATTATGGGAATAGGTACTCCATCTGGTGCCATGATACCCAACGAAATGGGCAAGCGCCTTCACTACAACGGAGAAGTAGTCGTCTCACGATTAGAGGAAGAGACGTTACAACAACTCGCCACCACTAGCGGCGGTATCTACACCCGCATGAGCAGTGATGACAGTGACTGGCAGTCGATCTTTCGTGAACTCGATAAACTCGAAGCGCTCAACAGTTACCGCGCACCTTATCAGCCACAACAGTTTCAATTCTTCTCGTGGTTAGTCGCTGCGGCCATATTACTGTTCATTATTTCCGGCATCAGGCAGCAGCGAGCTAATCTTTTTTTGATAATACTAACCGTATTAATAATCACCCCGCCCTCACCTGCACACGCCACATCACTCTTTGATCTGTGGCGTGAAAAACAGGCCTTTGAAGCGCTTTCCGAAAAACGTCATGCTGAAGCCGCTTATCATTACAGCGATATCGATAGTTACAATGGACAACTAGGTTATGGTGTCGCGGCATACCGACAACAGCAGTGGCAGGTTGCCGCCGATGCATTCAGCCGCGCACTACTGTTTGCAAAAGATGATGCGCAACGTGCGCAGGCCCACTATAACCGTGGCAATACACTCAGCCGAATTCAAAAGTTTGATGATGCTGCCAATGACTTTGAAACAGCACTACGCTTTCAAAGTAACTTTTCTCGTGCTGCGCTTAATCTGATCCTGGTCAACCAGGCACTGGCGCAACAGGGAGGCGTACAGGAAAGTAATCAAACGCAAACACCACAGATAGCAGTCCATTCGACTCATAACAATGAGGCGCAACAAAATTCCGCTCAGTTAGCGACAACGAATCAACAGAGTGATCAGCGTAACCCACAAAACAAGCCTCAAACAGGCGAAGCCGCTGCAACAAAAAACCAGCAACAGACCACCACTGACGTGCAACCTAGAAGCCTGCCGACTGGCAGCGATGGCAACACCGAGTCAATCAACTGGGACAATGCACTGCAACAGGCCGAGGCAATCAACAAACGGCTGGGGCATACATTCATGAAACAGCGCTTCTCTTTACAAGAGGAAGATATCAAATTAAAGGCAGAGGAAAAACCGTGGTAATCCGTACTCTATTTCCTGTAGTGGCCACACTGTTGCTTGTGCTCTTTAATACAGCGTTAAGTGCGGCAACACTTGAGGCACACGTCGATAAAAAGCAGCTCATTATCAGCGAGCACATTACCTTAACGCTTGCATTAATCAATAGCGATACACGCCTGCGCGCGCAGGGTATCGACCCCAATATTGACCTGACCCTGTTAACCGATAACTTTGAACTTAGCATTCCACAGGCAAGCAACCGTTATAGCCCATTCAGGAATCGAGGGCGTTCAAGTTCAGAAATAACCGTCACACTGTTTCCCAAAAAAGAAGGACAGTTCACCATTCCACCCTTTACCGTCGATGGCGAAAGCTCACAACCGATCATCATCACTGTTCATCCGGCAAGCGTTGAAGATACACCACTAGCATTCACACGAAGCGGCATTTTAAAGAACGCACTCTGGTTACGTGAACAGACCATTGTCTATCTCGACCTTTACCACCGCGTTGAGCTTAAGAGTGCAAAACTGGGTGGCGCGATTGAAAGCGAGCCAAAACTGCAGATTCAACTAAGCCAGCTACCGCAAGCTGATCGCACCGAGGAACATAACGGTATCAGCTACAATGTCACTCGCACCGCGTGGGCAGTCTCACCCGCAATTAATCAAACCATTCACCTCTATCTGCCCGATGTCTGGGTTGAAACTACTACAGGTGAACAGCTGCGCTTTCCCTTTAAAGACATCACCATTGACACCATACCATTGCCCCAACATGTGCCACCACTCACCTTCATTGGCAAGCCGAAACTCTTCCAAACGATGGTCGATAAGGCGATACCGCAACACCAGAGCTTCCAGTTACAGATTACATTGCAGGCAACAACGAATCTCATCAACCTGCCACCCACGCCACCAAAGCTTCCGTTTCCAACGGGATTAAAAGTCTATTCAGAAAGTGGCCCACGCGAGATTGTCGAAGGCAGTAACAATGGCAGCACGACTATTACCTATCGCTATTTCATTATGCCACTGCAAGCTGGGGCCTTCCAACTTCCCGACTTAACGATTCCCTACTTTGACCCAGAGCGCTCTGCAATGTCTCATGTAACATTGAGCGGTCAACAGTTCACTGTCACGGCAGCACCGCTTCCTGTTGCTCAACACTCACTTGCCAACGGAGCACTACCCATTCAACAGCCTGTAGAAAATAAAACCGCTGATTCAGCATTGCCATGGAAACTCACAACGTTGATTGTCATCCTTGCATGGTTGGGCACCGCACTAGTCTGGTGGCGTCAGCACCAGACTAAAAGTACCGCTGAAGTAGAACACGTACAATCAAAGCCGTCGGTAGAAGACACAACACACCCATTGCAAGCACAACTGCTCACCATATTTGGTACACGCACGCTCGACCAGGGGCTACAACAATGGGAAGCTCAACATGGTGTCGATGATGAGATCCGCGCTACTGTCATTCAAATACAGCAGTATTATTACGGCCCACAGAAAAATGAGATGCCCAACGAACACTTACAAAAACAGGTCAATCACCTTGTTCAGAAGATTAATAGCAAACATAACACTAAAAATCATACAGATAGCTGGCAGCCCGAGGCATTCACTGCAAAACAATCCTGACCTGCACTTTTTAGTCATGCATCATAGATTAATACGCTATCACTTGATTCCATTAAAATGGTAATGTGACTGAGAAACGATTGGCTAAAAGAGAAAATAGAATGGGTGATAAAAAATATATGGGGATGTCGTTAACCGATCGTCTCACCAAAGCCGGTGCATTAGATGCATTTTCGAAAGCACTACTTGAAAAAAATGAAACCGCCGCTCTAGCACTACTCATCAACGTAGAGTTCACGCATGATCAAGCGAGTGACACCGTGAAGAGTCTTTTGCTCGACCCGAATAGTTATCGTAACTTTAGTTAAAGTAAAAATGAGAAAATGCAAAAAATCACATCAACTCTCTTTTTTCGATAACCGCTCCCACGATTCAAGATAACAGTGATAATTCGCCGGCCTGGTTCGAACAAACAGGCTTCACGGTTATTGCCACATGACATGATACAAATAACCTGCAATGCCATTTCTGGCGCTTCTTAACATTGCACTCTCTTTGTTGCACCCGAACATTCAATTAAGGGCACCTCTATTAATTCTGGGCGTGGCAGATTGAATTCAAAATTTGTTACATCAAGGCGTCAATAGCAGGTAATAGCGGGACTATTGCCAACAACGCGGATGTAGCGGATTTGGGATTTAAGCTGCGCGTTCATGAATTAATAGAGGTGCCCTTAACTGTAGATCAAGATAATAGCAAACAGGCGATCGCTTAGCTCTTAACCTTTCATCTTCTTTTCTATCCAGGACCAGATCAACTGCGACATGATGCCACGCGTGACAATTTGTCGCATTCTACTGATATCAGAAACTGAGTATCATCATCTTAAGTACCTTTAATTTCACATCAGACAAGGAAAATAATAATGCATAAGGCTAAACAAGCGGCTCTTCTATCAGTCTTAACATTACCCATTTTTATGCCACTCTCCTATGCAGATCACCCTTCCACAACATTCGGTGCCAATCAGGCTGGGCCTTTAATTACCATTCCCGCCAGTGGTATTGGTGCTGGAACATGGTCAACTGGCTTGCGCACTGAGCGCATCAATTTTTCACCATTGTCAGATACGGTGCTCCAACAGGCTGCTCATAATGCTGAAGACATTCATAGTGTCGACTCGTTAACCACTCATTATATCAGCCTTGCCTACGGTGTTAGTGAGACGCTGACCCTCGGACTAACCATCCCCTATGTCAACCGAAAAGCGATTCGCTCCGGTGAATTACATGCCGGTCATGCAGAAGTTCACGCACATCAAGATGTCTCAGGGATGGGAGATAGCACCCTGCTTGCGCTTTACCAACTTAGCCCATTAAATAGCACAAATACAAAATTCGCTCTGCTAGCAGGTTTACAACTACCGACGGGAGATGATGATATATCAGAAGCAGGTACTCTGCTTGAAGGCGAGTTTCAACCAGGCAGTGGCACATGGCATCCCATGATCGGTATCGCTGCTAGCCGCACGCTAGGGCTGGGTAATATTGACGCCAACCTGCTCTATTTACATACCCGTGAAGGATCACAGCACACCCTTATTGGCAATCTGCTCAACTACAACCTGGCATGGTCTTATCGATTCAAAATGGAAACACCCAGCGATGATCATGATCACAGCAGCCATCAACACATTGACTGGGATGCAATCCTTGAATTAAATGGCGAACTGCGTGCTAAAAATGAAGCGTATGAAACCAAGTCAGCACATAGTGGTGGTAACTTGATCTATCTATCACCAGGGATTCGTGTCACATTAGCCGACAAATGGCATTTATACACTTCGCTCAGCATCCCAGTACTTGATGATTCAAATGGCACGCAGGCAGATATCGACTACCGAACAAATATTGGCCTATCTGCAAGCTTCTAATCTAGGGACCTGTCGGGTTTAGGTGATCGTAGCGAGGAAAAACCATTTTGATTCCATTTTTTTGATCGTTTAAGGCGAATATTGGGCATATTCAACGAAAAGAATCGAGAAAACAGGTCGAAATGATTTTTACCCAAAGGGCACCATGATGTCCGCAGTAGATTCACCCTAAATCCGACAGACTGCTAGGCATACAAATAATAAAAAGGCTCCTCGCTGTTTCACAAGGATCACTCAAGCTCCCGTTTTCACCCTCATATTCAATTCCGGGCGGGTGTGCCATTTTAATAAATGAGCCTGCTTTTTATGTTATATCGAGACCCTTTATTCTGAGACCTTTGCACGAGTCTATTTTCCGCTCCAGCTGCGTTATCAATGATCTCAAAACAGTCATTGACTGCGTGTAAACTTCGGTTTTTCGATCATTTATACCTTGCTGGAACGTAACTACTCAGCGAGTAGTCAAAATTAACAGTAACTGCTCAGATCGCCCATGAAATCCACCAGTTCAAGGCGAAAAATGTGAGTTTACACGTGTAAATGATCATTTTTTAACACTAAACTGGTGGATTTCATGGGTTAGCTGAGTAGTTACGATTTTGTTTTGCATTTTGAGCGTTGACGTTTCATTTTATTGCGCTTTTAGTAACGTTGCTATTTTGTCAGCAGGAAGTGGCCGGCTAAAATAATAGCCTTGCATTTCATCACAACCGTGTGATTTGAGATAATCAAATTGCGCTTCTATTTCAACCCCTTCGGCGATGACCTTGAGCTTCATACTATGAGCCATCGCGATGATGGCTAGCGTGATGGCGGCATCGTCCGGGTTGGTGGCGATATCACGTACAAATGATTGATCAATTTTTAAACGATCTATGGGAAAGCGCTTCAGGTAACTCAACGAGGAGTACCCGGTACCAAAATCATCGATGGCTAGCTGTACGCCCATTGACTTTAGTACCTGCAGTGTCGCAACACTGTTTTCCAAGTCTTTCATGATGAGGTTTTCTGTAATTTCAAGCTCCAGGTAGCAGGGTTCCAGCTTGCTCCGCTCCAAGACGGAGGCGATCATGCCGGTGATTCCATGCTCTATGAACTGGCGGGGGGAGAGGTTAACCGCAACTCTCAACTGTGGTAACCCTTCCTTATGCCAGGCTTTGACCTGGATTGTGGCCGTTTGCATCACCCACTCACCAATCGGTACAATAAGCCCTGTCTCTTCCGCAAGCGAGATAAATTCAGCGGGTGCAATGAGGCCAAGATGAGGGTGCTGCCAGCGTAACAGGGCTTCAACGCCGATCACTTTTGCGGTGTTGAGATCCACTTGAGGTTGGTAATGGAGTACCAACTGGTTAAGTTCCATGGCGTGGCGTAGCGCATGCTCCAGCAGCAACCGTTTCTTGGCATGCGCGTTCATCTCCTGAGAGTAATATTGTGTGTTGTTACGTCCCTTCTCTTTCGCTTGATACATTGCGGCATCGGCACTCTTTAACAAGGCTTCTGCATCCTGTCCATCTTTGGGGAACAGGCTGATGCCGATACTGGCTGTAATGAAACATTCGCGACCTTCGATCATGTAGGGTTGTTCGAGTGCTGTACGAATTTTACTGGCGATTGAGGTTATCTGAGTTTCATGGTGGATACTTTCCAGAACGATAACGAACTCATCACCGCCAAAGCGTGCGACCATGTCAATCTTGCGACTATTATCTTTGAGGCGCATTCCGGCAGCTTTTAACAGTGCGTCCCCTGCGGAGTGGCCAATGCCATCATTGACGGATTTAAAGCGATCCAGGTCAACAAAGAGTAAAACAAGCTGTAATCCGCTGCGCAACGCACGCTCAATCGCCCCTTGTAATTGTACCTGTAGCAAAATTCGGTTGGGGAGTGTGGTCAGTGCATCGTGCGTGGCTTGGTACTCCATCTGTTGCGCCATACGTCGTGTTTCAGTGACATCGTTGAAGACGATAACCGCACCGAGTACTTCGCCTTGCTGGTTGCGGATGGGGGACGCAGTAGCACGGATCGCACGTTCATCACGGTCATTGCGGTTAACCACCGCGCTATGATCAGGGTAGGTAATGCTGCGACCTAGCTGCAAGCAGCGGGAGACAGGGTAGCTGATATCTTCACGGTTTTGCTCATTGATGACATGAAAGAGCGTGTTGATTGAGCGCCCTTGGGCTTCCTCTCCCTTCCACCCGGTGAGTGACTCTGCGGCGGGATTGATATATTCCACAATCCCTTCGGCATCGGTGGCGATAACGGCATCACCAATGGAGTGCAATGTTACCTGGGCGCGCTCTTTTTGCGCCAGCAACAGACGTGTCGCACTGACCAAGCGGCGCCAACTCCATAAGGGGTAGCTGAGACTGAGTCCGAGCAGAGCAGCAGAAGGGGGAAACCAGGTGAGTTGACTTCGTAACAGTATAATACTGATAGCCACTGGCAAGATGAGCAGGCCGATGATGACCAGTAGCGCCCCGCCAGGGGGAAGGCGTGAATATAAAAACAGGCTGGAAAGCACTAAAACCGCTGTTAACAGCATTTGCCAGGGAAGGCTAAGTGTCTGCACGAGTGCATTACGGCGCAAGCTGTCTAACACATTGGCCTGAATTTCGACCCCAGGCATCGCCTGGCCGAAGCCGGAAACAGGGGTGGGTAACGAGTCACCCAGCCCTGCGGCGGTAGCACCAACCAGCACAAATTTGTCGCGGAATGTTTCCGGAGGCACATTACCCAGTAGAACATCGGCGTAAGAGATCCGCTGAAAATGGCCAGGCGAGCCAGCATAGGGCAGCAGCGCACTATGATCGCGTACCCAGCTCTTAATCAAGTCTGGGTTTGGCTCGGGCCTGCGTTGTGCAAGAGCGGCTTGCGTCATGTTATTCGCTTCGACTTCTAACATAGCGAGCGCAAGCTGAGGCCACTTGGGCGTGCCCAGGCCCGCGTTGAGAAATATATGACGATTGACACCATCTTCATCAAGCTCCATATCGACATGGCCGAGACGAGCAGCGGCGTTAGCTAACATCGGAATGGGTAGCGTTTCAGTCAACCTTGCGTTGAGGTGATCTTGCTCTGCGAGCACAGGAAGCACCACACGGCCGTGTTGCCGCAGCGCATCTGCCAGCATAATATCCGCCTGGAAATCCGCTTGGTCAGCCTCTGAAAAAATGATATTAAGTGCAACGGCTTTGCTATCGGCTTGATGAAGAATGTTGATTAATCGAGCATGAATCTGTCGCGACCAGGGCCAGCGGCCAAATTTTGCCAAACTCTGTTTATCGATCGCGATAATCACGATATCGTCTGGCGCAGGGTGAGACCACTGCTTTAGATGCGTATCATAGATGACGTGATCCCATTTTTGAAGCCATTGGGTGTAGACCAAAACGAGTGAAAGGGCGATGAGTCCTAGCGAGATGAGCGTTTTTTCAATCTGGCTGCGTAATCTTGATGTCGTTGTCATAGCAGCAATAGCAGTGGGAGAAAGAATAGCATCCATGCTAGGTTAGATTGAGGTTGCAGGCTGAATTGCTGTGTTGGGCTGAAAGCACTCTGTTTACCAAATGTTGTACGACTGGCAACACGCCAGTAGTAGTCGCCATATTCAAGCCTGTTTTCTAAGTTCAGTTGGGTCTTCTGATGGTCAGGTCTGTCGATAATCAGCGTAGAAAAATCACCGCGTGTTGAAAGCTGGAAATGAAAAGTGGCACTATTTTCTGCTGCCTCCCAGTGAAAACTGGCGGGTTGTTTTTGCATTGTGGTATTGGCGCTGGGTGTTGTTAGCAGTGGTGGTTCAATGGGCACTACAAGCTTGAACTTGTGTGCAGTGTTTAACCCTTCCAGCCCATCGCTATCGATCGCTCGCACGCGTAACAGGTAGTCGCCATCAGGAAGTGCAATGGGGTTCAGTTGTGGTTTCACTAGCCCTGCTTCATCGACCAGCAAGGCAGCAGCTGAGGCATGGCTGATTTGGGCGCGGTAAAGCTCAGCACCCTCAATCGCTGGCCACTCAAATGTTAACGGAAAGCGCGTGGTATGATTGGGCAATAACGATAAGTCAGGCGGCAGCAGCAGTGGCTTGGGTGGCGATGGCGGCTGCCCCACCGTGACCACGATGCCAGAATTTTCAGGCACCGTGACGGCTTCTCCTGTACTGCCACTGACGGCGACTTTTCCGTGGGTGACTTCTGTCCTGCCCACTTTGAGATCAGGCGCCATGGCCACCCGAAAATCAGTGCCACGCACGCCAGTGATGGCGGCGGGCGTGTGGATTTCGAAGCGGGTGCCATTTTTTTGTGCGGGGATGACTCGTGTCTCTACGCGTCCGCGAAGCAGGCGCACACGCGTCTCCATGACGCCGGAGCTACCATAGACATTTTGCCTTTCAATAATCAGGTGGCTGTTTTTTTGTAGCAACAGCTGAGAGCGATCTAGAAACTCCAGTAAGACGTTGCCGTTGGCACCAGTATGAATCTCATCGCCCGAGGTTAGCGTGATGCCCGGCTTAAGAATAATTGCGACACCGCTCAGTGATGATGTTACATTCACTTCCCCCACGAATTCGAGAATGCGCACCGGAGCAGGTTTAATCTTGAGCCAGGCCAGTGGAAAATGTATTGGTGTGCCGGGTGGAATGCGTTTAGGGTCGGTAATGTTATTCAATTTTTGCAGCTTGAGCCAGTTACCGCTATTGTCCAGATGTTCTTTGCTTAGATCCCACAAGTTATCCCCACTTTGCATTGTGTAAACCCACTCATCGGCTGTGGTGGTTGAACTTAGCGATAAAAACAGAGGCAGGCAGAGCAACAGTACGCTGTTCCTTCGTGGCAGTGCGGATGCAATGGGGCGAGATGCTCTTGCCTTATCGCTAGCATTGCCAGGTTTGTCTATTTTTTGTGCTCGAAAAAAAGAGGCGAAAATTAATTTAAAACAATCTGGCCAAATGCCCATCCTTAAGTTCCTTTTCTAACTTCAGCGGAGAAACATAAGCAGGTATATTGATTGAGTTACAGCGTTTAATCAATAGTGCTACCTGACTAAAAAATTTAGCTAAGTTGTATTTTAAAAACAGGCTTTTTAACGGTTTACATTTCATGTGAGGTGGCTTGCTATTTGTTAATAGTAAAGCTATACATGCTGTGATGATCGAGTCGATAAATAACCGGTATTAGT